>DAORNX010000017.1:0-13902 GCA_035441225.1 Caulobacter sp. | reverse complement strand
GGCTGCCCGACGGCTCGCGGACCCGGTCGACCCGCGGCAGGACGACCGGCGGCAGGGGCGGTTCGGCGACGGGCTCACCCGCCCGGACCGGCGTTGGCGGGGCGGTGTCCTCGGCGGTCATCTCGACCGTCGGCGGCGCCTGCAGAATGTCCAGCTCGGCCTCGAGCGCGGGCGGCGCATCGAGCTCGCTCTCGGCGACCGGCCCGGCGACCTGTTGCGCGGCGACTTCCCGCGAGACCCTGGAGAAGTCGAACGGGGTACGGGGCTTCCTGGCCGTCATTCGCGGGTCGTGGTCCTGCTGGGGCCGAGGAGAGCGCCGCGCACGATCGCCAGCCCCTCACCTCGCGCGCTGGGTGAAACCTACCGGTGAAACTCGCGCGGGAAAAGGGCTTGAAAAGGTTTCGTTAACGTCCGGGCGATGACGAACCGCCTGAAGGCGTCAAACGCGCCGGATGCGGCCCTTTTCGGCATCCGGACAGGGATCGTGCGCAGGCGTCGCGGGCGTGCGCCGGGCCAGGGCCTCCTCCCGCGCCGGCGGGGGCGTGGTGTCGATCTCGATCCCGAAATGGGCGAAGGCGACCGAGGCGGCCCAGACCACCATCGCCGCCACGATCTCGATCACTGCCTGCACCGGGCTGTCCCCCGACCTGCGATACCGTCGTTATCCGCCTGCCCGGGCCGCTTCGCAACCGGGCCGGGCATGACGAATTTGTCATGTTCGGAGGCGCAACAGCGTCAGCCGCCAGGCGCCGAGCAGGCCGAGCAGCGCCAGGGCGCTCATGGCCAGGTAGCCACGCTCGCGCAGGGCGTCGAACAGCGGACCGCTGGCGAGGGTCGCCAGGCCGATGACCAGGCCGCCGGAGACGGCCGAGCTGATCGTCTGGGCCGCCGAGGCGCTGCGCGCCGGCGCATGGCGCTCGATAAGCTGCAGCGAGCCCATGAACACCGCCGCGAAACTCAGGGCGTGCAGGGCCTGCAGCGGGAACAACAGCCACAGCGGCGGGGCGAAGGCGAAGGCGCTCCAGCGGACCACCGCCGCGACGCCGCCCAGGACCACCAGCGCCTCGGGCCCGACCCGCCGGCGCCACGGCTCAAGGAACCACATGAAGGCGATCTCGACGGCCACCCCCGTGCCCCACAGCAGGCCCACGGTCGTCGCCGACAGGCCCTGCGCCTTCCACAGCAGCGCCGAGAAGGCGTAGTAGAAGGCATGGGTGGCCTGGATCAGGCTGGTCGAGATCACAGCCAGCAGGAACGGCCGGTTGCGCAGCAGGTCGGAGACCCCGCGCCAGCGGTCGCGCCGGTCGGGCCGCTCGCCCCCCTCATGCACCGGATCGGGCGGCAACAGGACGCGTCCGGCCAGGCCGCTCAGCAGCCCCGCCGCGCAGACCCAGGGGACGATCCACTCGGGTCCGGTCCGCGCGATCAGGGCGCCCATGCCGACATTGGCCACCACGAAGGCCGTCGACCCCAGGCCCCGCGGCAGGCCGTAGTTGAACCCCTCGGCCCTGGCCCGGCGCAGGGTGAGAACGTCGGCGAGCGGGACCACGGTCGACAGGAAGCTGGCGGCCAGCAGCCAGAACAGCAGCCAGGGCCCGAAACCGGCGACCAGGCCGATCAGCCCGTAGCAGACGCCGGCCGCCAGGCCGAACAGCATGATCGGCGTGCGGCGCAGCCGAAAGCCGTCGGCCCAGACCGCCAGGAAGGGGGTGATGACCACCCGCGCCAGCATCGGCGCGGCGAGGATCACGCCGATCTGGGCCCCGCTGAGCCCGTGGGCGCGGAACCACACCGGCATGTAGGGCAGGCTGGCCCCGGTGCCGATGAAGATCGAGCAGTAGAACAGGCCGAGCCGGAGCACACGGGACATGGCCTGCGCTAGCAGAGTCGCGCGCGACTGGCGAACCCCGCCTGATCACCGACCCGGATCGGCGCCCCCCTTTTTCGGCAAGACCGCCCCCCGCCGGCCACGGCAGCCTGCCGACGATCTTCGGGAGGCTCGTCCATGCGTTCAGCAGTCCTGTCCCTGGCGGCCCTGGCCGCTGTTGTCGCGACCCCGGCCCTGGCGATCGATGCGAACGTCATCGACGGCGTCTACACCGGCGGATACCGCTGCGCCCAGGGCGTGACATTCCTCGAGCTCACCGTGGACGGCGACCGCGACGGGTCGGTCCGGGCCGTATTCCGGTTCAACAGCGCCACCTGGAACGGCGGCGAGAACCGAACGGTGCCGGAAGGCAAGTTCGCGATGGCCGGCCGTCTCAACGACCAGGGCCAGATCGTGCTGCAGGGCAGCTACTGGATCCTGCAACCGCGCGACTACGCCATGGTCAATCTGGCCGGGCTCGTGACCCGCGAGGGAGGGTCGCTGGTCGTGGCCGGGAATGTCGGCGGGGCGCCGAGCTGCACCACGTTCCGGGTCGTCCGAAACTAGAGCCCCTACCCCGCCGGCAGCGGCGGCAGGTCCAGCCGCCGGGCGTCGGCCATCTGCACGTACAGGCCGCGGATCTCGGTATCGAGCGCCGCGTTGCGGGCGGCCTCGACGGCGATGTGCAGGTCGATCAGCGCCCGGCGCAGGTCGGCATTGGCCCGGTCGAGGGCGGCCAGGGACAGGTCGCTATCCTCGCCGGCGGCGGCCTCGGCGAAGCGCGCGCCATAGGCCGGGGCCGACCGGGTCAGCAGATCGCGGATGGCGCCGTTCTCCCACACCCGGGCGGCGATGCCGCGCTCGGCTTCCTGGGCGCACAGCAGCGAGATCATGCCGGTCACGCCGATGCGGCTCTGCAGGAAGTCGCCGCTCGACTCGGGCGGCGGCGGGTCCATCAGGCAGAGGAAGTTGCCCAGCAGCAGTTCGGGAACGGTCGGGGTCATGCCAGCGCCTCCAGGGCCGCGAGCCGGTCGGCCAGGATGATGTCCTGCCGGCGCGCCGTGTACCAGCCCGACAGGCCGAGCACCGGATCCTTCAGGCCGCCGGCGCGAAACTCCTTCGCCGAGGAAATCCAGATCGCCTGGCCCTTGACCGAGGCGAACAGCTCCCACCAGGCGAAGGCCACGGGATCGACGGTCAGGCCGCTGGCCGCCTCCCAGATGGCGATGGCCTCCGCGCGCGGCAGCATGCCCGAGACGCGGTCGGTCTCGCCGTAGCACCACAGCGGCTCCATGGCCCAGCCGAGGTCCTCCAGCGGATCGCCGATATGGGCCATCTCCCAGTCCAGCAGGGCGATCACCTTGCCCGCGCCGTCGTGCAGGAAGTTGCCCGTGCGGTAGTCGCCATGGACCACCGACAGCTTCTGCGCCGGCGGCGGCGGACTGGCGCGCAGGCGGCGGATGCAGGCCCGGACGATCGGCTGGGGATGTTCCTCGTCGGCGTCGATGACGCCCTCCCAGTAGTCGAGTTCCCGTTTCCAGCAGGCGTCGGGCGCGGGCGTCTCGGCGGCGGCGGCGATCGGCAGGGTCGCCGGATCGGCGGCGGCGATCGTGCCCAGATGGCGGTAGAACTGCTCGCCGATGGCCGCCGCATGCTCGCCGTAGGGCGCGACCGTGAACGGGCTCTGCGCCTTGCCGCCATCGATGCGGCCCATGATGAAGAACGGCCGCTCCAGCTCCGCCCCGTCCTCCTCCAGCGCCACGCCCTCGGGCACCGGCAGGCCGCCGCCATGGAACGAACGGAAGGCGAGGAACTCCAGCCTGCGCTCGGTGTCGATCAGGCTGCCGACCGGGTCGCGGCGCAGGATCAGGGCCCGCGTCGCGCCGTCCGCCTCGACATCGAAGCGATAGGTCTCGCGGCTGGCGCCGCCCGGAATCCGCGCGATCATCGTGACCCGCGCCGGCGTCTGCCAGATCCGCGTGAGGTAGGCCTCAAGCTGATCCTGCAGGCTCATTTGGCCATGTCCATCATGCCGGTGAAGCCGGACGGGCCGTGCGGGCCGATGACCAGCTGCTCGAGCACGCCGCGGCCCTTGCGCTGCTTGCCGGCCGCGTCGGTGAAGGTGACCTCCGACAGGGCCTGGACGTGCAGATTGAACGGCAGGGTCGGATCGGCCTCGGCCAGCACGATGTCCTCGCGCTCGACGGCCAGCTCCCCGTGCAGCTGGCCATGGCCCCATTTGGGATGGGTGTAGCCCAGGCCCATCATCTGGAACTCGTAGAGCGGCTTGAACTCCACCTGGCCCGCCGGCTTGCCGTAGTCGTCGGTCAGGCTGACCACGGCCGACTGCGCATGGCGCGAGTTGCTGCGCCATTCGATGGCCGCCGCCCCGTTGAGATGATCCAGCCCGTCCTCGCCGGCCCCGTCGGGCGCCCAGACGGCGCGGGTATTCCACGGCCGGCCCGTGGCGTCCTCGTTGCTGTGGAAGAAGAAGCTGCCGTCGGCGAAGCTGCACGGCGACCAGAGCCAGTAGAACTGCGGCGCCTGGGCCGGAACGACCTCCTGGCTGTCACGGGCGCCGACCGGGCGCACGCCCCAGGACCGGTCGCGGGTGCCGACATAGCCGTCAACCGAACGCCGCTCGCCGTCGAGCTCGATCCAGCCGGTGTAGTGGCCGTTCTGGGTCAGCCTCGTGTAGTCCATGAAGGTCCGCGTGCCCTGGCGGCGGACGAAACGCGGCTCCTCGATCGGGAACGCGCGGCCGGTGAAGATGATCTCGCCCTTCAGCCGGTGTTCGGGGGAATCGACGGTGACCTTGAGCTTCTGCAGCGGTTCGAGAATCTCGATCTTCAGCGGGCCGGCCGTCAGGTCCAGGCGATCGCCCAGCACCGCGCTGACGTGCAGGGCCGTCTCGACGCCGCCCCGCACGACCACGAAGGCCCCGTCGGCGATGTTCAGGTGCGGATAGACGCCGAACGCCACGGCGAAGAAGTCCTCGCCGCTGTCCGGGTGATAGCCGTTGAAGAAATAGCGGTCGTAGAAGTTCCGGTCGGTGCCCGAATAGGCGATCGGCTCGGCCGTCTGGTGGATGGGGAAATCGTCCCCCTTGGTGAGCGCCATGGTCGCCGTTCTCCCTGAACAGAGCTCCGCCTCTTCAAACGGGCGTTTGATGCTGGATCGGCTCAGCGTAAGGTCGCGCGGGGCGAATGCAACGGTGACGGAGCGTCAATGTGACCTGGGATCGGCGGACCTGGATGACCCTCGCGGCGGTGAGCGGGTTTCTCGCCGTCGCCGTCGGGGCCTTCGCCGCGCACGGCGTGGCCGACCCGGCCGCGAAGGACTGGCTGAAGACGGGCGCCAGCTACGAATTCATGCACGCCATGGCGACCTTCGCCTGCGCCACCTTCATGAACATCGGGGCCAGACGAGCGCGTTTCGCGCCGGCGTTCTTCCTCGGCGGAACGGCGCTGTTCTCCGGCTCGCTCTACGCCATGGCGCTGGGCGCGCCGCGCTGGCTGGGCGCGGTGACGCCGCTCGGCGGGCTGAGCTTCCTCATAGGCTGGACGGTCCTGGCCTGGTCGGCGCGAGGCGTGGATCAGGGCGCCGGCTGACGCCGCCCGGGCAACGCCAGCCCCCACAGGGCCGCGCTCGAGCCCAGCAGGCAGGCCATCATCACCCCGGCCATCGGCACGGCGGTGCCGTCATGCAGCACCCCGCCCAGCCAGGAGGCGACGGCGCCCGAGGCGAACGACAGCCCGCCCATCAGGGCCGAGGTCGAGCCGGCCCGGGTCGGGTCGACGCTGAGGGCGCCGGCCATGGTGTTGCCGGCCATCAGGCCGTAGCTGGCGAGGCAGCAGAACAGCAGCGGCAGCACGGTCCATTGCGCGCCGAGGCCGGTCACCGCGGCCGCCAGCAGCAGGACGCCGAACCCCAGGGCCGCCAGGCTGGCCCGGGCCAGCACCTGGTCGGGCGACAGCCGCCTCAGCAGCATGCGGTTGACCTGGCCCGCGCCGATCACCCCGAAGGCGTTGCCGCCGAACACCAGGGTGTAGGCGAACGGCGAGAAGCCGAACGTCTCGATGATCAGGCCGGAGGAGGAGGAGATGTAGGTGAACAGCAGGGCCCCGTTCAGCGCGCCGCCCAGGCAGTAGCCGATCAGCCGCCGGTTGGAGATCAGCACGCGGTAGGCGCGCAGCGGATTTTCCGACCGGGCCTGGGCCGCCGTCGCCTCCGACCGGGTCTCCTTCAGGCGCAGGAACACCGCCGCGCCGCAGATCGCGCCGAAGGCCGCCAGAACCCAGAAGATCGCGCGCCAGCCCAGCGCCTGCAGCACCACCGCTCCGGACACCGGGGCCAGGATCGGGGCCAGGCCCATGATCAGGGTCAGCAACGAGAGCATGCGGGCCGTCTCGGTATGGTCGAACTGGTCCCGCACGACGGCCCGGGCGACCACGGCCCCGGCGCAGCCGCCCAGCGCCTGGACGAAGCGGGCGGCGATCATCCATTCCGGACCTGTCGCCAGGGCGCAGGCGATCGAGGCGGCGACATAGACGGTGATGCCGACCAGGATCGGCGTCCGCCGTCCGAACCGGTCCGACGCCGGCCCGTAGAGAAACTGGCCGATGGCCATGCCGAACAGGAACACGGCCAGGGTCGCCTGCTGCTGGCCGGCGTCCGCCCCCAGGGCCGCGCCCATCGCCGGGAAGGCCGGCAGGTACATGTCGATCGACATCGGCGCGAAGGCCGTCAGCGACCCGAGCAGGAACACCAGCCCCCAGGGGGTGTGGGACGGACGGGCGATGTCGGGGGACTGGCTCAAGATGGGGCGTGTTTAGGGACGGATGCGCCCCAACTCAATCCTCCTCAGCATAGCTGGAGAGGGGGACCGCGCAGCGCGCGGGGAAGGGGCAGCGCCGAGGTGAGCGGCCCTATCCTGAATTCCGGTCTCTCCGGGCAGCCCGGCGCTGCCTCTCCACCATGCTCCGCATGGTTCCCCTGCCCGCTTCGCGGAGAGGAATGAAGTCGCTCTTGCCTTCCCCCACGACGCCCGGTCAGGCTGAGTGAAACACCACCCGGGGAAACGCCGATGTCCGCCCTCACCGCCATGATGCCGCCCGTGCAGTACGCCGACGTCAACGGCATCCGCATGGCCTACTACGAGGCCGGGCCCGAAGGCGAAGGCACGCCGCTGGTGTTCTGCCACGGCTGGCCCGAGCTCGCCTTCTCCTGGCGCCACCAGATCAAGGCCCTGTCCGAGGCCGGCCGCTGGGTGATCGCGCCCGACCAGCGCGGCTATGGCCTGACCGACGCACCGGCCGAGGTCGAAAGCTACGCCCTGGAAAACCTCTGCGCCGACCTCGTCGCCCTGCTCGACCACAAGGGCATCGAGAAGGCGATCTTCGTCGGTCACGACTGGGGCGGTTTCGTCGTCTGGTACATGGCCATCCGCCATCCCGACCGGGTCGCCGGGGTGATCGGCCTGAACACGCCGTTCAACGAGCGGGCGCCGGTCGACCCGATCGCCATCATGCGCGCCCGGCTGGGCGAGCGGATGTACATCGTTCACTTCCAGACGCCCGGCGAGGCTGACGCGGTGCTCAACGGCAACGTCCGCAAGGCGATGAACTTCTTTATGAAGCGGCCGCTGGACCTGCCCGCCGCGCCGAGCGCCGGCTTCGCCACCGAGCGCAAGCCGGGCGATCCCAGCGCCTTCGCGATCGTCGACATGCTCGAGGCCTACGACCCGGCCAACGATCCGCGCGAAACCCTGATGACCGACGCCGAGTTCGAGGCCCTGGTCGAGACCTACGAGCGCACGGGCTTCACCGGCGGCATCAACTGGTACCGCAACTTCACCCGCAACTGGCACGCCTCCGAGGGGCTTGAACACCGGGTCAGGCAGCCGAGCCTGATGATCATGGCCGAGAAGGACGCGGTCCTGCCACCCTCTGCCGCCGACGGCATGGAGCGGCTGATCCCGGACCTGGAAAAGCAGCTGGTGCTCGGCTCGGGCCACTGGACCCAGCAGGAGGAGCCCGAGCAGGTCAACCGCATCATGCTCGACTGGCTCGGCCGGCGGTTTCCACAATAGGGGACATGTACCGCCTTCGGTACGTGTCCCCGAAGCCCACAACTCGATTGGGGGACACGTACCGAAGACGGTACATGTCCCCTCCTTCCCCGTTTGTCATTGGCCCCCGACGGTCCGGGGCGGTAGAACGGCGGCATGGATCGATCAGCGTCGCCGCCCGCCCCCGGTCATGTCACGTCGCGCCGGACCCTGTATCCGGACGTTGACGCCTACAACATCGGCTGGCTGCCGACCGGCGGGCCGCACGAGCTCTATTACGAGGAGTGCGGCAACCCCAGGGGGAAGGCGGCCATCGTGCTGCACGGAGGACCGGGCGGGGCGATCAACCCGACCATGCGGCGCTTTTTCGACCCGGCGAAATGGCGCGTGGCCCTGTTCGACCAGCGCGGCTGCGGCCGGAGCCGGCCCAACGCCAGCCTCGAGGACAACACCACCTGGTCGCTGATCGAGGACATCGAGCGGCTTCGCGTGCATCTGGGCGTCGAGAAATGGACCGTGTTCGGCGGCTCCTGGGGCTCGACCCTCGCCCTGGCCTATGCCGTCACCCATCCCGAACGGGTCGAGGGCCTGGTGCTGCGCGGCGTGTTCCTGCTGACCCAGCGCGAGCTGAAGTGGTTCTACCAGGACGGCGCATCGTTCCTGTTCCCCGACGCCTGGGAGCGGTTCGTCGGGCCGATCCCCAAGGGCGAGCGGCACGACATGATCGCCGCCTACCACAAGCGGCTGACCCACTCCGACCGCAAGGTCCAGGCCGAGGCCGCCGCCGCCTGGAGCCAGTGGGAGGGCGACACCATCTCGATCCGCGGCCCGGAGGCCCGACCGCCGAAGTTCAACGAGGTCGACTTCGCGATCGCCTTCGCCCGCATCGAATGCCACTTCTTCGCCAACCGGGGCTTCTTTCCGGAGGACGGCTGGCTGCTCAAGCAGGTCGAGAAGATCCGCAAGATCCCCGGCTGGATCGTGCAGGGCCGCTTCGACGTGGTGACCCCGCTGGAAAGCGCCTGGGCCCTGCACAAGGCCTGGCCCGAAAGCCGCTTCAACATCATCTGGGACGCGGGCCACGCCTCAACGGAGCCGGGCATCATCGACGCCCTGATCCGGGCGACGGATGAGGCGGCGCGGAAGTAAGGGAGTAGGGAGTAGGGAGTAGGGAGTAGCGCGATCAGGAGGCGGCGGCCGCCCGCTCCCTCAGGGTTTGCTTCAACGCGGTCAGCATCCGCCCGACCTCCTCGGCCGTCTGAAACACAGGCAGAACATCTCCCCGTTGAAGCAGGCCTGTTCGAACAGCAAGCATCAGCAGTGTCTCGGTTTCCGCCAGCGACCACTGGCGATGCTGAGAAAATTCAGAAACTCACGCTTGCCGGTTCGGGCTCTTCCTTCGGCGATGTTTGCCGGGACGGACACAGCGGCGCGAAGTAGCTGCGCGGTGAGCCGAAACTGCTCCCCCTTCGGCATAAGCTTGGCCAGCGAGTAGGCGCCCTCCGCCAGATCCATGGCTTTTCGCCAGACAAGCAGGTCTCGATAGGACGCCATCAGCCCTACTCCCTACTCCCTACTCCCTACCTCCTACCATTTTTAGTTGTATCGGCGAAAAATCAACCCCGCATCACCCTCAACGCCCCCGCCCACCGGTGCAGTTCATCCAGCGCCTTGCCGGCCGACGCCTCGTGCATCGGCCCAGGCTTGAACACCCCGTCCTCGATATGCTGGCCGGCCATGTGCACCGAGACCTGCTCCGGAATCGGCATGACCTTCAGCGTGGTCAGGATCTGCTTTTCCACCTGCACCGCCCGCAGGCCACCGGACACCCCGCCGTAGCTGACGAAGCTGGCCGGCTTGTAGTTCCATTCGCGGTAGACGTAGTTCAACGCGTTCACCAGCGACGGCGGCGGGCCGTAGTTGTACTCGGGCGTGACGAACACATAGGCGTCGGCGGCGGCCACGCTGGCGCTCCAGGCCTTGGTGTGATCGTGCTCGTAGCTCTGCATCACCGGATGTCGCGGCTCGTCATAGACCGGCAGGTTGAAGTCGGCGATGTCGACCAGGCGGGCGTCGAACTGGCCGTGCGCCGTCGCGGCCTCATGGAACCAGCGGGCGATGGTCGCGCCGACGCGGCCCGGCCGGGTGCTGCAGATGATGGTGTGAAGAACGAGGGACATGGCGAGACTCCTTTTCGCCACCACTCCTGTTCCAAATTGCCGGCCTTGTCACCCGCAAAGACGGGCTACATCAGGGCGCCGCGTCCGCTGGTGACCTCGGAATAGCGGTGCACGCGCACCGACTGCACCAGCCCGAAGCCGACCATCACCGTCAGCATGACTGTGCCGCCGTAGCTGAGCAGCGGCATGGGCACGCCCACCACCGGGGCCAGACCCATGACCATGGCCCCGTTGATCAGCACATAGAGGGCGAAGGTCGCGGTCACGCCGGCGGCCGACAACCGGCCGAAATGGCTGTGGCTGATCGACGCCATGCGCAGGGCCATGAAGATGATCGCCCCGTAGAGGAACAGGATCGAAAAGCAGCCGGCGAATCCGAACTCCTCCGCCAGGGTGGCGAACATGAAGTCGGTGTGCTTCTCGGGCAGGAAGTCGAGCTGGCTCTGGCTGCCCAGGCCGTAGCCCTTGCCCAGCAGGCCGCCGGCGCCCAGGGCGATCTTGGACTGCAGGATGTGGTAGCCGGTGCCCCTCGGATCGCTCTCGGGATCGAGGAAGGTCAGGATCCGCTGTCGCTGGTAATCGTGCAGCACGAACATCACGAACGGAATGGCCGCCCCGACGCCGAGCACCACGCCCGCGCCGATCAGCCGCCAGGAGAGGCCGGCCAGCACCATGATGGCCAGGCCGGTGGCCGCGATCAGGATGGCGGTGCCCAGGTCCGGCTGGTGCGCCACCAGCAGCGTCGGCGCGCCGATCAGCAGCAGCGGCACGAGCAGCCACCAGCTCATGCGCGCGTGGTCGGCCGACAGCCCGTGGTAGAACCGCGCCAGGGCCAGCACGATGCCGATCTTCATCACCTCCGAGGGCTGGAAGCGCAGCGGGCCGAGCTCGAGCCAGCGCTGCGCGCCCTTGGCCGAGTCGCCGAACAGCTCGACCGCGACCAGCAGCAGCAGGGCCAGGGCGTAGACCGGATAGGCGGCGGTGAACCAGACCCTCAGGTCGACCATGGCCAGCACGATCATCATCACGAAGAAGACGCCGAAGCGGATCAGGTGCGGCGCGGCCCAGGGCGTCCAGGACGACTCGGCGGCCGAAAACATCATCATCCCGCCGGCCCCCGCGATCAGGCAGAGGATCAGGCAGAAGGTCCAGTCGATCTCGGTGAACTTGACGATCAGCCGGTCGCGCTCGCCGGGCCGGGTGAGGCCGCCGCTGAGGGTCATTGGGGCGCTCCCGGCGCTGGGGTGGCGGGCGGCGGCGGTCCCTCGACCGCCGGTCCGGGCGCCGCGCCCTCGGCCAGCGAGGCCTCATCGAGCTCCGGCATCGGCAGCGGCTTTTCGATCCGCGCGCGGATTTCAGGGTCCTTGAGCAGCGCCACGCGCATTACCTCGCGGGCGCGCGGCGCGGCCGCCGTGGCCCCGCCCAGGCCGCCATGCTCGATCAGCACCGACATGGCGTAACGCGGCGCGTCGACCGGCGCGAAGGCGACGTAGAGATTGTGGTCCTTCAGGCCCCAGCGGACGCTGGCGCTGTTGCGCGAGGCGGCCTTGTCATAGCTGCGGACCTGGGCCGTGCCGGTCTTGCCGGCCATCAGGATGTCGCCAAGACCCAGCTGGCTCTGGCGATAGGCGGTGCCCGACGTATCGTTGGCCACCGCGATCATGCCGCCACGCACGATGTTGAGGAATTCCTGGCTGAACGGCAGATCAGGCACCGCGTCGCCATGCGGCCGGTCGACGCCGCCGACCGACTTGATCAGCCGCGGGTTCAGCGCCTTGCGGCCGTTGGCCAGGCGCGAGGTCATCACCGCCAGCTGCAGGGCGTTGACCGTCAGGGCCCCCTGGCCGATGCCGTAGCTGGGCGACTCGCCGGGGAACCAGGTCTGGTTGCGCGGATCCTTGTAGGCCTTCTTCTTCCACGCCCGGTCGGGCACCAAGCCCCGTTTCTGGCCTGGGATGCCGATGTCGAACACCTGGCCGAAGCCCATCGACCGGGCGGTGCGGGCGATGATGTCGGGCCCGATCTTCAGCGCCGTTTGATAGAAATAGACGTCGCAGGAGTTCTTGATCGCGTCGTGCATGGTCTGCGACCCGTGCCCGCCCTTCTTCCAGCAATGGAAGGTGCGGTTGCCGAAGAACCAGCCGCCGGTGCAGACCACCCGCGTTTCCGGATCGACGCCGGCCTCGAGCGCCGCCAGGGCGACGGTCGGCTTGAAGGTCGAGCCCGGCGCGTAGTTGCCGTAGAGCGCCTTGTCGAGCAGCGGCTTGCGCTCGTACTGCGCCAGGGCCCGGTATTCGGGGCCGGACAGGCCCTTGACGAACCGGTTGGCGTCGAAGCTCGGCGTGGAGACCATGCACAGCAGATCGCCGCTGCGGCAGTCCATCAGCACGATGGCCCCGCTCTCCTCGCCCATCACCTCGAGCGCGCGGTTCTGGATGTCGGCGTCGAGGGTCAGGCGGATTTCCTTGCCCGGGGTGGCGGGGATGTCGCCGCCGGGATCCTGGCGCACCACCCGGCCCTGGGCGTCGACCTCCTGCTTCTGGGCTCCGGCCTTGCCGCGCAGCTCCGCGTCGAAGGCCTTCTCGACCCCCTGGCGGCCGATGCGAAAGCCCGGGTTGTAGAGCAGGGGATCGGGGCTGACCCCGGCCTTGCGGGCGGCCTCGATGTCCCTGTCATTGACCCGCGCGACATAGCCGATGACGTGGGCGAAAGCCCCGCCGTAGGGATAGACCCGCACCTCGCCCATGTCGGCGGTGACCCCGGCCAGCTCCGGGGCCCGGACGTTGATGCGGGAGAATTCCTCCCAGCTCATGTCCTCCATGACCTGGACGGGCGCCTTCTTGGGCGCCCGCTTGATGTCGCGCACGAGCCGCTCGCGCTTCCTGTCCTCGATCGGCACCAGGGTGGCGAGGTCGGCGACCGTCTTCTCGACGTCCATGCCGGGCTCTCGCGCGACCAGCAGGCGGAAGTTGGGCCGGTTCGAGGCCAGGGTCACGCCGTTACGGTCAAGGATCAGTCCGCGCGGCGGCGGCACGAGGCGGAAGTTGAACTGGTTCGACTGGGCCAGCTTCTGGTAGCGCTGGGCCTCGACGATCTGCAGGTGGATCAGCCGCCCGGTCAGGGCCAGCAGGCCGGCGCCGGTCAGGCCGCCCAGCAGGAAGGCCCGGCGGGTGAAGGCCCCCTGCTTCTCGTTGACCTCGCTGAAAAAGATGGTCGGTTCGCTCATCGGAACCTCACGTCCGCATCCTCGAAGCGGTCGATCAGCCGGTGGGCGAACGGGTAGAGGATGGCCGTGGCGAGGAATTGCCAGACCACCGCGACGACGCTCGGCGCGGCCTTCACATCCAGCATGGTGATCAGATAGCCGGTAGCCATCGCCACCAGGGACATGCCGGCGTACCAGGCCCACATCATCGGCCGGCTCTGGCCGGTCATCATGTTGCGCATCGCCAGGGTGACGGCATAGGCCAGCAGCAGCGACACGGCCCACAGGCCGAGGGTTCCGCCCCAGTAGATGTCGAGGAACAGGCCCATGACCAGCAGCACCGCCGGGGCCAGCATCGAGGGCCGGATCACCGCCCAGCCGAAGGCGCAGACCATCGGAAACACCGGCTCAGGCAGGCGCAGGCCGAACAGCTGGATGGGAGCGGCGAGCAGGATGGTCGCCCCGAGGCACAGCAGCGTGGGAACGCCGATCCAGCGCCACGGGTCCAGCGGCCGCGCGGCCGAGAAGCTCATCGTCCGCCTCCGGCCGGCGCCGGCGTGGCGGGACGCGGCGGCGAGGC
>DAORNX010000016.1:14002-14223 GCA_035441225.1 Caulobacter sp. | reverse complement strand
CCATGACGGCGGTCTCGGAGGTGAAGGCCACGCCGACCCGCTTGCCGGCGGCGTTGGCGATGCCGACGATGCTGGTGATGTAGTACTCGGCCTTAGCGTTGTTGTTGTCGACGGCCGCCAGCCAGTCGAACAGCGGCCCGGCCGGGGCGCAGAGGATACCCGAATAGCAGGCGCGGACGGCCTTCTCCTCGGCCGTCGCGTCGCGCGCCTCGACGATGCGC
>DAORNX010000016.1:389-13834 GCA_035441225.1 Caulobacter sp. | reverse complement strand
GACGTCGCCGGCAAAGCCCGCCAGCGCGGCCTTCGCGGCCAGCACGGCATGGGCGGTGCCCAGCGGCGGGTCCTGGATGGCCACGGCGCCCTCACCCAGGCGCTTGCGCACATGCTCGGCGACGGCCGGGCTGTGGGTCCCGCAGACGACCACGATCCGCCCGCAGCCTGCGGCCTGGACGGCGTCGATGGCCCGGTCGAGCATGGTCCGTCCGCCGATGCGGTGCAGCACCTTCGGCGTCGGGGATTTCATGCGGGTGCCCTGGCCGGCGGCCATGATCACCGCGGCGCGCTGGCTCATCGGATCGACTCGTGACGTTGCATTCCGGCGAGCTTTACCCGAAAGCCTGCGACGATGCATGACCCGAGCAAGCCCCTCGCCGGCTGGACCGTCGCCTTCGACCTCGACGGGACCCTGGTGGAGACCGCGCACGACCTCGTCGGGGCGCTGAACGTGATCCTCGTCGAGCAGGGCATGGCGCCCGCGCCCATGACCGCGGTGCGGCAGCTGGTCGGCCACGGCCTGCGCGGCATGCTGATCCGCGCCTTCGCCATGGCCGACCTGACCATCACCGAGGAGCAGATCGCGCAGCTTCGGCCGCGCATCGTCGACGTCTACCGGGCCCGCATCGCCCGGGAGAGCCGGCCGTTCCCCGGCTGCCTCGAGGCCCTGGCCGCCCTGCGCGACAGCGGCGCGGCCCTGGCGGTCTGCACCAACAAGCCCGAGGGGCTGGCCCGGCTGCTGCTGGACGAACTCGACATGACCCGCCTGTTCGACGCCATCGTCGGCGGCGACACCCTGCCGGTGCAGAAGCCGGATCCTGCCCCCCTGCTCGCGGCGATCGCCCGCGCCGGGGGCGATCGCGACCACGCCGTCCTGGTCGGCGACGCCTCGCCCGATGTCGGCGCGGCGAAGGCGGCCGGCGTCCCCTGCGTGGTCTGCAGTTTCGGCTACAACGACCTGCCGCCGGACGAACTGGGCGGCGACGTGAGCATCGACCACTTCGACGCCCTGGCCCGGGCGGTGGCCGACATCGCGGCGTCTTGCCGGACCGCGGCCGAGTCGCTATAGACCCCGCCTCCCGGGCGGACAGCCCAAGAGCGGATGCGTAGCTCAGCGGGAGAGCACCTCGTTCACACCGAGGGGGTCACAGGTTCAATCCCTGTCGCATCCACCATTCTGCTTCGCCCCAACGGGCTTCGCGGAACAGGCCCGGGTCCAACAGACATGGCATGCGACCCGGCGCCTAGTGCGACGCCGGCTCGGGACAGCCGGCAGGCTCCACGTTCAGCGGCACACGGCGACCGTTGACCAGCAGGTCCGCCCAGGGCCTGGGCGCGACCTTGACCCGTCCCTCCCCCACGGCCACGCCATCGCCGTCGCAGTTGAGGGAGTCCGTCCAGCCGACCACGCGCCAGACGCCGGGCGTGCCTTCCTCATAGACCGTCACGGCGCCAGAGAAGGCCAGCAGGATCTCTTCGCGGCCATCGCCGTTGACGTCGGCGAAGGTGGCCTCGCACTTGTCGTCCTTGCCGTCGCAGCGGACCGGCGAACGGGGGTCGTCATCCCAGCGCCGGTTGATGAAACTGTCCGGCAGGGTGCGGTCCCTCGGCCAGACGGTGACCTGGCTGGCCATGTCGCGTGGGCGCGGCTGCTCGGCGACGTCCCGCCGGTACCGCTCCTTCAGCGCGAGCGCCTCGGTCGCCCGCCTGCCGATATCCCCGCCCCTGGCCTTCAACGTCGCCAGCGCTTCCATGCCGTACCGCCCGCTCTCGAAGCGCAGGAACCGGTAGTCCACCTTGTCGGGCGCGACCTTGCCCGCCGCCAGCCGCGCCATCTGGTCGTTGACCGACAGCCGCGCCGGATCGGCGACCGGCGAGAACAGCGCCAGGATCAGGGCGACCACGACAAGGGCGGTGGTCACGTTGGTGACCTCCAGCCGCTTCATCCAGGCGCCGGGCAGCAGCGCCGCGACGCCGTAGCCGACGGCGTAGCAGACACCTGCGATCACGCAGGCGCCGGCGATGATCCGGTCCGGGGTCAGGCCGTACTGGTTGACGCGCAGCCACACGGCGTAGGCGGCTACCGCGACCAGCGGGACCAGGAGCAGGCCCCCGGCCCGCGCCGCCCAGCGCAGGACCACGGGCGTCGGCTCGTCGGGCTCGCCGTCCTGGTAGGCCGCGTTGATCAGGATGATCATCACCGCCGCGGCGCTGAGCAGGATCGCGGCGGCGCTCTTCGTCGCCCACAGCGGCTCCAGGCCCGTGAACGGCAGGGCCGCCATGAAGGCCCCGGTCAGGAACACCAGCACCGGCAGCAGCCAGGACAGCAGGGTCAGGGCCACCGTGCGGACCCCGCGGATCAGCGCGTGCCGGACGTCGGTCAGCTGCACGGCGGCGGCGAACATCGTCGCCGTGGCCGGTATGGCGAACCAGCTCTTGCGGATCAGCTCCTCGACGAACCCGATGCCGATCAGCTTGAACAGCGCTCCGCCGAGGAACAGGACGATCCAGAACACGCCGACGAACCCGGCCGCCATGGCCAGCTGCACGCCGTGCTTCCAGGCCAGGTCGAAATAGGTCGCGAACCGCGCGATCGGCCGGCGGTCGGCCTCGGCGCCGGCCACCAGATGATGGGCGATGAACAATACGGCGGCGAAGAACACCATCGCCTCGCCCGACAGCCATTGCGGCGCCGTTTCGGCGACCCGCCGGCCGATGTCGTGCGCCCCCAGACCCGCCAGCGCGACCGTCGCCCCGACCGTCCAGATCACCAGGGTCCGCCGCCGCATTTCGGCCAGTCCGCCGAGCACGATGAAGGGCGTGAACAGCGCCACCGCCTCCAGCGCGCCCAGCATCACGTGATTGAAGGTCGTCCCGGCCTTGCCGTCGACGATCTCGGTCAGGGCCCACAGCGCCAGTCCCTGCGCCAGTCCGGTCGCGATGCGCGTCCAGCCGGTCGTGCGGAAATCGGCCTGCCCGTCGATGCCCGTGGTCATCCGCGCTCTCCCCCGTTTCCCCTGGAGCCTCGCGCACCACAGAGGCGAACACAATTGCACGCAACGAGCACGGCCGCTTTGCGTTGACTTCATCGCGTGGCAGGGTCGAGCGACGACCCGAGGACCCGCGCGATCCCTTCATGAGCAAGCCCGCCGATTTCAAGCTCCAGGAGGGAGACCAGAACGCCCGGGTGGTCCTTACCGGCGACTGGACCGCCGAATCCCTCGACGACGCCGACAACCGGCTGGCCGGCATCCTCGACGGATCGCGGTCGGTGACCATCGACCTGATGAACATGCGGCGCTGCGACACCGCCGGCGCCTACGCCATCCTGCGCGCGGCCGAGGGCCAGCTGACGGCCGGGCAGATCGTGGCGCGCCGCGAGACCCGCCGACTGCTCGACCTGGTCGCCGCCGCGGTGGAGGCCGAGCCCACCCCGCCGACCCGGCGGCATGGTGTGTTCGACCTGTTCGAGCGCATCGGCAAGGGCGTCTTCAACATCGTCCACGAAGGGGCGGAAACCTTCGCGTTCATTGGCCGGCTGACCATGTCGGTGTTGCGGGGGCTGGCCAATCCGCGCCGGATGCGCTGGGCGGCGACCTTCGCCCAGTGCGAGCGGGCGGGCCTCGACGCGCTGCCGATCGTGGCGACGGGCACGGCCTTCATCGGCGCGGTCGTGGCCCTGATCGGCATCAACACCCTGTCCGACTTCGGGGCCACGGTGTTCGTCGTCGAAACGATCGGCATCGCCGTTCTGCGCGAATTCGGCATCGTCATCACCGCGGTGCTGATCGCGGGACGCTCGGCCTCGGCCTTCGCCGCCGAGATCGGGGCGATGAAGATGCGCCAGGAAATCGACGCCATGCAGGTCATGGGGGTCGATCCGTTCGACGCCCTCGTGCTGCCCCGGTTCCTCGCGCTGCTGGTGATGATGCCGCTGCTGACCTTCGTGGCCGACATATCCGGCATGGTCGGCGGCATGCTGATCACCTGGAATATCCTCGACCTGTCGCCGACCTTCTTCCTTCAGCGGATCGCCGACAACGTCGGCGCGACGCACTTCTGGGTCGGCATATCCAAGGCCCCGATCATGGCCGCCGTTATCGCCGGCATCGGCTCGCGCCAGGGCATGGAAGTCGGCGGCGACGTGATCTCGCTGGGCCAGCGGGTGACCTCGGCCGTGGTGCAGGCGATCTTCACCATCATCGTCATCGACGCCATTTTCGCGGTTATCTACATGGAGCTCGACATATGATCGGGCCCGACGACCTCGAAGCGCCGGAGGCGCCGCCGATCGAGATCATCGGCCTGCGCTCGCAGTTCGGCGATCACGTCATCCACGATGACCTCGACCTGACCGTCCAACGCGGCGAGATTCTCGGCGTCGTCGGCGGGTCCGGCTCCGGCAAGTCGGTGCTGATGAACACCATCATCGGCCTCAAACAGCCGGACGGCGGCGTCGTGCGGCTGTTCGGTCACGATATCGACACCGCAACGCGCAAGAACTGGACCTCGATCGAACGGCGCTGGGGGGTGTTGTTCCAACAGGGGGCGCTGTTCTCTTCGCTGACCGTGCGCGAGAACGTCGCCGCGCCGCTGCATGAACATACCCGCCTCAGCCGGGCGGAGATCAACGAGCTGGCCGACCTCAAGATCGCCCTGTCCGGCCTGCCGCCCCGGGCCGGCGCCCTGAAACCGGCGGAACTGTCCGGCGGCATGATCAAGCGGGCCGGCCTGGCCCGCGCCCTGGCTCTCGACCCGCAACTGCTGTTTCTTGACGAACCGACCTCCGGACTCGACCCGATCGGCGCGGCGGCCTTCGACGACCTGATCGCCGACCTGTCCAGCAGTCTCAATCTCACGGTCTTCATGATCACTCACGACCTCGACAGCCTCTACGCTGTCACCACCCGCGTGGCGGTGCTGGCGGACCGCAAGGTTGTCGCCTCCGCGCCGGTGCGCGAACTTGAACATTCCGATCATCCCTGGATTCAGGAATACTTCCTGGGCCCGCGGGGCCGGGCCGCCGCCGGGTCGCGACACAGGACGGGACACGACGTCTGATGGAACGAAACGCCAATTACGCCCTGGTCGGCGTCGCCTCCCTGGTCCTGTTCGTGGGCCTGGTGGTGTTCGTCTTCTGGCTGGCCCGTCTGCAGTTCAACCAGGACTACGACATCTACGACGTGCTGTTCGTGGGGCCGGTCAACGGCCTGTCGGAAGGCGGCGAGGTGCATTTCAACGGCATCAAGGTCGGCGAGGTGACCAAGATCTCTCTCGACCCGCGCGATTCGCGGCGCGTTATCGCCCGCACCCGGATGAGCTCCGACGTGCCGGTGCGCGAAGATTCGGTGGGCACCCTTGAGCCTCAGGGCATCACCGGCGTGAACTTCATCCAGATCACCGCCGGCACGGCGTCCAAGCGACTGTTGCGCGACACCTACCCACCCGGCGAGGTGCCGGTGATCCGCACCCAGCGCAGCGCCCTGTCCGACCTGCTGCAAGGCGGCGGGACCGTGCTGTCGCGCTCGATCGAGGCGCTCGACCGGGTCAACAGGGTATTGTCGGACGAGAACGTGAAGACCTTCAGCGCGGCCTTGAGCGACGTCCAGGCGGTGACGGCCGAGGCGCGCGAGCGCAAGGAAATCATCGCCGACGCCCAGAAGGCGCTGCAGAGCATTGATGCGGCGGCCACGGAGATCACCGAGCTCAGTCGCACGACGCGGGGCCTGGTCGACGGCGACGGCCGCCGCACCCTGGCCGAGCTGGGCGATGCGGCGACCGAACTGAAGGCGGCCACGCGCGACGCGCGGGCGATGATCGGCAAGCTCGACGGCCCGACCAGCGACTTCGCCGATACCGGCCTGCCCCAGCTGACGCGGGCGATCACGTCTCTGCAGGCGACAGCAGAATCCCTCGACCGGCTGGTCGGCGAGGTCGAACAGAATCCGCGCGGCGTGGTCTCCAAGGCCCCCGCCAGGGAAGTGGAGGTCCAGCCGTGAGCCGTCGTCTGACCGCCGCCGCGCTTGCGCTGGCGGCCATCGCCCTGTCGGGCTGCATATCGGTGTTTCCGAAGGCCGAGCCGGTGCAGCTGTACCGTTTCGAGGCCCACGCCGTGGCTCCGCCGACGGCCCAGGGGCCGGTGTTCGGCGTGCTGCGCCTCGGCGTCGGCTTTCCTCGCGCCTCGGCCGGCGACCGGATCCTGACGGTCAGTGATCGTGGCGAGGCGGCCTATATCGCCGGGGCCCGTTGGGTGTCTCCGGCTTCGGTTCTGTTCGAGGAACAGCTGGCCTCCGCCTTCCAGGGCGGGCGGGCGCGGCTGATCGGCCGGGGCGAGGTGGTCAAGGCCGATGTCTCGCTGAAGCTCGACGTCCAGACCTTCGAAGCCCGCTACGATCGCGGCCCCAAGGCGGCCCCGGAGGTGGTGGTGTCCGTACGGGGCGTGATCACCCGCAACCGCGACCGGGCGCTGGTCGGCGAGCGGATCTTCAACGCCCGCGTGCGCGCCGGCGAGAACCGTGTCAGCGCGATCGTACCGGCGTTCAACGCCGCCCTCACCCAGGTGCTCGGCGAGATCTCGGGCTGGGTCAACACGGTGGATCCGGCGGGGACGTAAGAGGCCGTCTCCTCCTGCGGGAGAAGGTGTCCTAGCTCACCCCGAACAAGGTCTTCAGGTACGGATTGAGCAGCCGGCCCTGGGGGTCGAGTTCACGGCGCACGGCCAGGAAATCATTCCAGCGCGGGTAGAGGGCTGCCAGGTCCGCTCCCTTCAGCGAATGCAGCTTGCCCCAGTGGGGCCGGCCGCCATGTCGCCGGAAGATCGGTTCGATCAGCGCGAAGAAGAAGGCGTAGTCGTCGCGGTAGTAGGCGTGGACGGCCACCGACCCGCGCGGCTCGCCCTGGAAGGGCGACAGCCAGGCGTCGTCGGGGGCGATGCGGCGCACCTCGATGGGGAAGAAGACGTCCGGCCGGTGCTTTTCGATGACCGCGACCACCTCCCTGAGCGCGGCCAGCTGGGTCTCCGCCGGCAGGTGGTATTCCATTTCATTGAACCGTACCGGCCGCTCGGTCGACAGCAGCTTCCAGCCCTCGTCGACCGCCGTCTCGGGCTTTGTCCCACCGAGCAGCGCCTTCGCCGCCGCCTTGCGCAGCCCGGTGGAGAAGCCGAGCAGGTTGCGCAGCCCCTTGAGCGCGTCGAGGAAGGCGTCGTCCTGGCTGGGCGGCCGTTCCGTGGCCGCCTCATCGGTCTCGTCGTGAGCGATGTTGGCCGCGAGCCCGGTGAAGGGCACGGCGTAGAACTCGAAGTTGCGGTGCGTCCGCCAGCGCGCCTCGGCCTGCTCCAGCGCCGCCTCGAACGGCTCGATCCACACCCGGCGACGCAGGCGGCGGTTGGCGGTGGTCGACAGCCGGGCCTTCGCGATCACCCCGAGGGACCCCAGTGAGACGCGCGCGGCGTCGAACACCTCCGGCCGGACGCGGGCGTCGCAGTTGATCACCTCCCCGCCGGCGGTGACCAGGGTCAGGGCCGTGACGTCGCCATGGATCGCCTTCAGCGTCCGCCCCGTCCCGTGGGTCGCCGTGCCCAGGGCGCCGCCGAGCGACTGCTTGTTGATATCGGGCAGGTTGGCCATCGCCCGGCCCTTCGCGGCCAGCGCCGGGCCCAGCGCCCCGAGCCGCGTGCCGGCCCGGACCGTCGCCTCGTCGCCGTCCCACCGCTCGATGCCGTTCATGGCGTCCAGCGAGACGAGCGTCCCGTCGCTGGCGCACAGGCCGGTGAAACTGTGACCGGCGCCGGTCACGCGCAGCGGCGTGGGGCCCGTCTTGAGCAGGGCCGCCAGTTCGGCCTCGTCCTTCGGGGCGCTGCGCTGGACCGGGTAGCTGTGCTGGATGCCCGACCAGTTGCGCCAGACCGTATGGCCCTTGCCGTCGGTCGACGGGGGGGCCGGGGGCTCTGGTCGGTCATGACTGACGACCCCCACCGCGACGGCCGAACCGGCGACCACGGCGATACCCGCCCCGCCCGCGACAAGCGCCTGCCGCCTCGAAATCATGACCCGTCCCCGCCCCTAGCCGGCGGAACCCTCATGGTCCGCCATGAATCGTATGAGAGCCTCCAGATCGGCCGGCGTGCAAGTCGCGCACTGTCCGCCGGCCGGCATGGCGTTGAACCCCTGGATGCTGTGGTCGACAAGCACGGGAAGGCCCTGTTTCCAGCGCGGGGCCCAGGCGGCGGCGTCATGGACCATCGGCGCCCCTGATTCGGGGATCGCGTGGCAGGCCATGCAGGAGGTGGCGTACAGGTCCGACAGCCGCGGGTCGGACGGCCGCAGCAACAGGGCCTGCTCGGGAGTCGGCGCGGGAGCCGCCTTGGGCGAACAGGCGATCGCCGCAAGGCCCAGCGCCAGGATGACAGCCATTCGTCCCATCTCAGCCCTCCAGGCCATGCAGCCGCCGCGCGGCGGTCAGGGTGTTCAGCAGCAGGCAGGCGATGGTCATTGGTCCGACCCCGCCCGGGACCGGCGTGATCCAGCCCGCGACAGTCTTCGCCTCGTCGAACGCCACGTCGCCGACCAGCCGGGTCTTGCCCGCCGCCGCCCGTTCCGGATCGCGAGAGGGGAAGCGGGTGATGCCCACGTCGATGACCGCCGCTCCGGGCTTGATCCAGTCGCCGCGGACCATCTCCGCGCGCCCCACGGCGGCCACCAGGATATCCGCCTGGCGGCAGATCGCCGGCAGGTCCCGGCTGCGGCTGTGGGCGATGGTCACCGTGCAGTCGGCGGCCAGCAGCAGCTGGGCCATCGGCTTGCCCATCAGGTTGGATCGGCCGATGACCACCGCGTGCTTTCCGGTCAGGTCGCCGAGGGCGTCCCGCAGCAACATCATGCAGCCGACCGGCGTGCAGGAGGTCAGGGCCGGCAGGCCGCTGGCCAGCCGTCCGGCGTTGATCACCGTCAGCCCGTCGACGTCCTTGTCCGGCGAGATGGCCGCGACGATGCGCGCCTGGCTGAGGTGGTCGGGCACCGGGAACTGCACCAGCAGGCCGTGGATCGCCGGGTCGGCGTTGAGTTTCGCCACCAGGGCCAGCACGTCGGCTTCGCTCGCGTCGGCCGGCAGCTTGTGGGTCTCCGAATGCATGCCGGCGGCCAGGGACTGCAGGCCCTTGTTGCGGACATAGACCTCGCTGGCCGGATCCTCGCCGACCAGCACCACGGCCAGGCCCGGGGTGACGCCGTGTTCGGCCTTCAGCGTGGCGACGTCCCCGGCGACGCGCTCATAGAGTCTGGCCGCGAACGCCTTGCCGTCGATGATGGTCGCCGTCGCCTCGGCCATGCCTGTCTCCCCGGGGGAACCTGCGAGGCTGCTACCCGTTCACCGCGCGCCGCGCAATCACAGGTCCGCCATGTCGCTCAACAGGCTGTTCACCCGGTTCGCCAACGCCGTGTCGAAATGGACCGGACGGCCGGTCGCCTTCACCCTCTGCGTCATCGGCGTGCTGGCGTGGGCCGTGTCCGGTCCCGCGTTCGGCTTCTCCGAGACCTGGCAGCTGGTGATCAACACCTCGACCACCATCGTCACCTTCCTGATGGTGTTCCTGATCCAGAACACCCAGAACCGCGACAATGCGGCCCTGCACGCCAAGCTCGATGAACTGATCCGCGTCGGCGCCTCGGACAACAGGTTCATCGGCATCGAGCATCTGACGGACCAGGAGCTCGAGGTGATCCTCGAGGAGTGCGAGAAGGCCGCGAAGGAGCTGCATGTCGAGCTGCGCAACAAGCGCAGCCACCACAAGGACGCCGGGGCGGCCAAGGCGGTCGAGGTGCCCGCGATCGTGAAGAAGGCCGTGGCGAAACGGTCAGCCGCCCGCAAACCGGCGGCCAAACGCAAGCCCGCCTAGCCTTCGACGGGGGGCGTGCTATCTCCGGGGCATGGCCTCGCCCAACGCATTCCGCGCCGATGTCGTCCTCGTGGGCGGCGGGCTGGCCAACGGCCTGATCGCCCTGCGGCTGCGGGCCCTGCGACCCGAGCTGCGGGTCATCCTGCTGGAGGGCGAGACGACCTTCGGCGGACGGCACACCTGGAGCCATTTCGCCAGCGATGTGAGCCCGGAGATCGGTAGCTGGCTGGCCCCGCTGATCGCCCATCGCTGGGATGGCTACGAGGTGCGGTTTCCGACCCATCGGCGGGTCCTGAGCACGCCGTATCTGGCCGCGCCCTCAGAGCGTTTCCATGCCGTGCTGTCCGCGGCGCTCGGCGAGGATGGCTGGACGGGGGCGGCGGTCGCCCGGCTGGACGCCGGAGCGGTGCTTCTCACCGACGGCCGCCGTGTCACCGCAGACTGCGTGATTGACGGCCGGGGCCCGGCGCCCGCCCCGTCGCTGGCGCTCGGCTGGCAGAAGTTTCTCGGGCTTGAGGTCGAGCTGACCGCGCCGCACGGCCTGACGCGGCCGATCGTCATGGATGCCACCGTCGACCAGCTGGACGGCTACCGCTTCCTCTACTGCCTGCCCTTCTCCGCCACGCGACTGCTGATCGAGGACACCCGTTACAGCGACGGCCACGGACTGGACCGGGACGCGCTGGCCGCGGCGATCGAGGCCTATGCCGCCAGCCAGGGCTGGACAATCGACTCCGTGGTTCGCCAGGAGACCGGCATCCTGCCCATCGCCCTGGCCGGCGACATCGACGCCTACTGGCGGGCCGCGGACACCGCCCGGGTGGGCCTGCGCGCGGCCCTGTTTCATCCGGTGACCGGCTATTCCCTGCCCGACGCGGCGCGCCTGGCCGACGAGATCGCCGCCCTGCCCGTCCTGTCCACCGCCACGGTGAGGGCCTGTGTCGAGGCGCGCTCGAAACAGCGCTGGCGCGAACGGGCCTACTACCGGCTGCTCAACCGCATGCTGTTCCGCGCGGCGGAGCCGGGTCGGCGATACCGGGTGCTCGAACGCTTCTACCGCCTGCGGCAGGACCTGGTGGAGCGCTTCTACGCCGGCCGGATCACGCTGGCCGACAAGGCCCGCGTGCTGATCGGCAAGCCCCCGGTGCCGATCGCGGCCGCGCTGGCCGTGCTGTCCGAACAGTCTGTCCTTTCCGGAGACCTCCAAACATGACCAGGCCGCGCGCGGCGGTGATCGGGTCGGGCTTCGGCGGACTGGCCCTGGCGGTCCGGCTGCAGTCCGCCGGCTTCGACACCACCATCTTCGAGGCTCGCGACAAGCCCGGCGGCCGGGCCTACGTCTGGCACGAGGAGGGCTTCACCTTCGACGCCGGCCCGACCGTGATCACCGATCCGGACTGCCTGGAGCAGCTGTTCGCCCTGTCAGGCCGCCGGCTCGCGGACTACGTCGATCTCGTCAGCGTGGATCCCTTCTACCGGCTGTGCTGGGAAGACGGCCAGACCTTCGACTATGTCAACGACCAGGCCAGGCTCGACGCCCAGATCGCGGCAAGAAACCCCGCTGATGTCGAGGGTTACAAGCGCTTCCTCGCCTATTCCGAGGCGCTGTTCCAGGAGGGCTACGTCAAGCTGGGCCATGTGCCCTTCCTCGACTTCAAGAGCATGCTCGCGGCCGCGCCGGCGCTGATGAAGCTGCAGGCCTGGCGCAGCGTCTACGCCAGGGTGGCGACCTTCGTGCAGGACGAGCATCTCCGGCAGGCGCTGTCGTTCCACACCCTTCTGGTCGGCGGCAGTCCGTTCGCCACCTCCTCGATCTACGCCCTGATCCATGCGCTTGAGCGGCGCGGCGGCGTGTGGTTCCCCAAGGGCGGGACGCACAGGCTGGTCACCGCCCTGGCGACCCTGTTCCAGGACCTGGGCGGAACGCTGCGGCTGTCGACGCCGGTGAGGCGCATCACGACCCGGGCCGGGCGGGTCAGCGGCGTTGAACTGGCCGACGGCGCGGTCGAGGCGTTCGACACCGTCGCCTCCAACGCCGACATCGTCCATACCTACGAAAAGCTGCTCGGCGGCGAGCCACGCGGGCGGTCCGAGGCGAAACGCCTGAAGAAGGCGCGGTTCAGCCCCTCCTTGTTCGTCGTGCACTTCGGCCTCAGGGCCGAGCACCCACAGATGCGCCACCATACCATCTGTTTCGGCGCCCGCTATCGCGAGCTGATCGGAGAGATCTACGGAAAGAACAGCCTGGCCAAAGACTTCTCGCTCTATGTTCACGCGCCCTGCGCCAGCGATCCCTCGATGGCGCCGGCCGGCTGCTCGAGCTTCTACGCCCTGTCGCCCGTGCCGCACCTGGGCACCGCGGACATCGACTGGGCCGTCGAGGGGCCGAAATACCGCGACCGCATCCTGGCCTATCTCGAGGCGCGTTACCTGCCGAACCTGACGCGCGACCTCGTCGTGAGCCGCATCTTCACCCCGGCCGACTTCCAGCGCGAGCTCAACGCCTGGCAGGGCTCGGCCTTCTCGCTCGAGCCAATCCTGACCCAGAGCGCCTGGTTCCGCACCCACAACCGCGACGACACGATCCCGAACCTGTATTTCGTCGGGGCGGGCGCCCATCCCGGCGCGGGCATTCCTGGCGTGGTCGGCTCGGCGAGGGCGACGGCGGGGCTGATGATCGAGGACTTCCTGCCGTGACCGACCTGGCCGCGACCAGCCGCGAGACGATCCAGAAGGGGTCGCAGAGCTTCGCCGCGGCCGCCGCCCTGTTCGATCCGCAGACCCGGGCCGACGCCGAGATGCTCTACGCCTGGTGCCGTCATTGTGACGACGTGATCGACGGCCAGGCGCTGGGTCACGACCGCGAGATGGTCGACCAGGCCGAGGTCGAGCAGCGGCTGGTCGATCTGTACGCCCGGACGCGGGCGGCCCTGGCGGGCGAACCGACCGACGATCCGGCCTTCGCCGCCTTTCGCGAGGTCGCCCGCCGGCGGGCCATTCCCGAGCGCTACCCGATCGCGCTGATCGACGGCTTCGCCATGGATGTGGAAGGCCGCCGCTACGAGACGATCGAGGACACGCTCGACTACTGCTGGCATGTCGCCGGCGTGGTCGGGGTGATGATGGCCATCGTCATGGGCGTGAAGCCCGACGACCTGGCCACCCTGCGGCGCGCCCAGGACCTTGGGCTGGCCTTCCAGCTGACCAACATCGCCCGCGACATCGTCGATGACGCGCAGAATGACCGGGTCTACCTCCCGGCCGACTGGCTGGCGGCGGGCGGCGTGCCGGAGACGGCCCTGGCCGCGCCGGAGCATCGCGCCGCCATCGCCGGCATGGCCCGGCGGCTGGTCGAGCTTGCCGAGCCCTACTACGCCTCCGCCCGATGGGGCCTGCGTGGTCTGCCCTTCCGCTCGGCCTGGGCAGTGGCGGCGGCGCTGGGCGTCTATCGCGAGATCGGCGTGAAGGTCGTGGCGCGCGGCGCCAAGGCCTGGGACCAGCGCGTGTCCACCAGCACGGGGGAGAAGGTGAAGCTGGCGCTGGGCGGC
>DAORNX010000016.1:0-208 GCA_035441225.1 Caulobacter sp. | reverse complement strand
CGCCTCGGCCGGCACGGACAACACCCTGTTCCGGCTCGGTGACGAGTTGCTGGTGCGGCTGCCGCGCGTGGACTGGGCGGCGGGCATGATCGCCAAGGAGCAGCGTTGGCTGCCGACGTTCTCGCACCGCTTGCCGCTGGCCATCTCCGAACCCATGGGGCTGGGCGAGCCGGCCGAGGGCTATCCCTGGCATTGGGGCGTCTACGCG
>DAORNX010000015.1:0-14296 GCA_035441225.1 Caulobacter sp. | reverse complement strand
CGTTCGCCGACGCGATTGCGACCCTCGCCGGTCCGGCCGCCGCCGCGATCATCGCCGTCTGCGCCATGCTCAAGGCGGCCGGCACCCTGGGCGGCTGGATCCTGGTGACCGCGGAGGCCACGCGGAGCGGCGCCGCGGCAGGTTTTCTGCCGGGCGCCCTGTCCAGTTCGAGTCCGGCCCGCGCGCCCGTGCGCGACCTGTGCCTCACCGCCCTGCTGATGTCGCTGGTGATCGCGTCGAGCATGTCGCCAACCCTGGGCAGGCAGTTCGGCGTGTTGATCAACATCGCCGTGAACCTGAGCATGGCCACCTACGCCCTTTGCGCCGTGGCGCTGCTCAGCTTCGCCGGCCTGATCGCGGATCCCGGCAGGCGCCTGGCCGCCCGAGCCATGGCGATCGGCGGCGCGGGCTTTTCGGTGTGGGTCGTGGCCGCCTCGGACCCGGCCATGCTGGCGCCCAGCCTGTGGGCTTTCGCCGCGACGGTCCCGCTGTATGGGCTGGTGCTGCTGGCGAGGCGGCGTAAGGGGACACTGCGTAAGGGGACAGGTTAAACAGTCCCGAGGGACAGTTTAACCTGTCCCCATTCCCCCCATTCCCAGGAGCGATCCCTCAGGATCGCGTCTCGAAGGACGCACCGACCCTACCAGGTCCAGTCCTTCGCGCTGGCGCGGCAGCCGCCGTCGGGCCAGCCCTTCCAGCCGCGGCCGCGGACCACGCGTCCGGTGGCCAGGGCCGTCGGCTCACCCTCCTTCAGCGCCACGCCGCCGTTGACCAGAACCCAGCGCACGCCGGTCGCGAACTGCTTCGGCGACTCGTAGGTGGCAGTGTCGGCGATGGTCGCCGGGTCGAAGATCACCACGTCGGCGAAGTTCCCGGCCTTCAGCATCCCCCGGTCATGCAGGCCCAGATTGTGCGCCGGCAGGGCCGACAGCCGCCGCACGGCCTCCTGCAGCGTCAGGCTGCGCTCCTCGCGGACGTACTTGCCCAGCAGCCGGGCCACATTGCCGTAGGCGCGCGGATGGGTGCTCGACTGCAGGAAGACCCCCTCGGGCGCCAGGGCGGCGGCATCGGAGCCGAAGCTCATCCACGGCAGGGCCGTCTCCTTGCGAACGTTCTCCTCGCTCATCAGGAAATAGATCACCTGCACGCGGCTGCCGTCCTCGATGACCAGGTCGATGGCCGCGTCCTCGGGGCTGACCCCGCGCATCTTCGCCACCTCGGCCAGGGTCTTGCCGGTCAGCGGCTTGAGCTTCGGATTCTGGAAACCGACCAGCAGCGTCCCCTCCGGCCCCGCGAAGCGGTAGAGGTTCTCGAACGCCGGGCTGTCGACGCGCATCTCGGCGATCACGTCGCGGCGGGTGGCCGGGTCCTTCAGCCGCCGGATCCAGGCCTCGCGCCCGCCGGCCTGGACCCAGGTCGGCATGGCCGCGTCCAGTCCGGTCGAACCGGCCGTATAGGTGTACATGTTGGCCGTGATGCGCAGGCCGCCGGCGCGGGCCGCCTCGATCCTGGCGATGGCCGCGTCGAGCTTGGCCCAGTTCTGCTTCCCGGCCGCCTTGAGGTGGTAGATCTCGGCCGGCGCGCCCGAGCGGCGCGAGATGTCGATCAGCTCGTCGATCGCCTCCAGCAGCCGGTTGCCCTCGCTGCGCATGTGGCTGATGTACATGCCGCCGCAGCGGCCGGCCTCGGTCGACAGGGCGACCAACTCGTCGGTGTCGGCGTAGCTGCCCGGGGCGTAGATCAGCGACGAGCCGACGCCGAGCGCGCCCTCCTCCATGGCCTGGACGACCAGCGCCCGCATCCGCGCCAGCTCGGCCGGGGTCGGGTCGACGTCCTCCTCGCCGAGGATGTTGGTGCGCACCGTCTCGGCGCCGACGAACGAGGCGACATTCTGGGCGATGCCCAGGGTCTCCAGGTGGCTCAGGTAGCCGTCCAGGGTGGTCCAGCTGATGTCGAACTTGATGTCGCCCTGCCGCGCAAGCTCCTGCCGGCGCATCTTTTCGTTCCACGGGCCCATCGAGGAGCCCTCGCCCATCACCTCCAGGGTCACGCCCTGCTTGAGATCGGACAGGCCCCGGCCGTCGGCGAGAAGGCTCTCGGTGGCCCAGCTGAGCATGTTGATGAAGCCCGGCGAGACGGCCAGGCCCGTGGCGTCGATCTCGGTCAGGCGCGGGCCCCTGAGCTTCTTGCCGACCGCGACGATCCGGTCGCCGCGAATGGCCACGTCGCCGACGAACGGCGCCCCGCCCGAGCCGTCGTAGACGGTTCCGTTGCGGATGACGATGTCGAACGGGACCGCCTTCGACCGGGCCCACGGCAAGGCCGCGGTGGAGGTCGAGGACCAGGACAGGAGCAGGACGGCGCTCAGCAGGGCGGTGAACGGGGCAAGTCTCAAGGCGGATACTCCCTGCGTGGTTCGACACGCGCCCTGCGGGCGCTGCTCACCATGACGTACACGATTACACGTCATCCTGAGCAGGCCCAACGGGCCGTGTCGAAGGACGAATGCCCTACCCCGCCACCCCGTCCACCCACCCCGGCAGATCGCTGATCGAGGCCAACTCGACGTAGCGATCATGATCGGCCGGAGCCTCGGCCGCCTCGTGGGCCCAGACCAGCGGATAGGGGATCAGCGCGCCCCAGCAGCCGGCGTCGAGCGCCGGCAGGATGTCGGACCGCATCGAGTTGCCGGCCATCACCGCCTGTTCCGGCCCCGTGCCGTGGCGGGCGAACACCCGGCGATAGGTGTCGGCGTCCTTCTCGCTGACGATCTCGACGGCCGCGAACAGGTCGCCCAGGCCGCTGGCCGCCAGTTTCTGTTCCTGGTGCAGCAGGTCGCCCTTGGTGATCAACACCAGGCGATAGCGCTCCGACAGCTGGGCCAGGGCCGCGTCGACGCCTGGCAGCGGCTCGACCGGCTCGGTCAGCATCTCGCGCCCGGCGGCGAGAATCTCGCGGATCACCGCGGTCTCGACGGCCCCGTCGGTCAGTTCCATCGCCGTCTCGATCATCGACAGGGTGAAACCCTTCACCCCGTAGCCATAGAGCCGCAGGTTGCGCTTCTCCGTCTCGGCCAGCCGCGCCTCGAGGGTCGCCTCGTCACAATGCGGCGCGAGCAGATCGGTGAACCGCCGGTGCGTCAGGCGGAACAGCGTCTCGTTGTGCCAGAGGGTGTCGTCGGCATCGAGGCCGACCGTGGTGATGGACATGGGGCGGGCTCTAGCGCTGGTGGCGTGGCAAGCCAAGGCGGGCGGAGCGAGATTGCGTGGTTCGACACGCGCCTTCGGCGCTGCTCACCATGACGTCCGCCTTTGCACGTCATCCTGAGCAGCCGCGAAGCGGCGTGTCGAAGGACGCACTACGTCGCCGCCCCATGATCCTTCACCACCCGCTCGGTGCTGGCCGGATACTTCGCCAGCAGGGTCGCCGGGCGCGGCGGACGGACGACCAGGTCGCCGCCGCAGTTGGGACAGCGACCGTCGAACCGGTCCAGGGCGCAGTCGGCGCAGAAGGTGCATTCGAAGCTGCAGATCCGCGCGTCGCCGCCGTTGGGCGCCAGGTCGCGGTCGCAGCATTCGCAGTTGGGGCGCATCTGGAGCATAAGCCCTCCGATAGCGTTTGACCGAACAGGTCCGACTCACTACCAACGCGCCCGTTTGTCCACCCGCCAGGAACCCCGCCCATGCCGCAGACCGTTCTACCCGGCGTCACCGGCGTTCTGGCCCTCGCCGACGGGACCATCCTGCAGGGGATCGGCGTCGGCGCCGCGGGCGACGCGGTCGGCGAGGTCTGTTTCAACACCGCCATGACCGGCTACCAGGAGATCCTCACCGATCCCTCCTACATGGCCCAGATCGTCGCCTTCACCTTCCCGCACATGGGCAACGTCGGCACCAACGTCGAGGATCTGGAGCAGATCAGCGGCGGCAGCGAGACGGCGGCGCGCGGCGCGATCTTCCGGGATGTGCCGACCGACCCCGCCAACTGGCGCGCCGACGGCGACCTGCCCGGCTGGATGCGGCGCCGGGGTGTGATCGGCCTGGCCGGGGTCGACACCCGCGCCCTGACCCGCACGATCCGCGAGAAGGGCATGCCGCACGCGGTCATCGCCCACAGCCCGGACGGCGTCTTCGACCTGGACGCCCTGGTGGCGAAGGCCAGGGCCTGGTCCGGCCTGGAAGGCCTCGACCTGGCGAAGGACGCCACCACCCGCCAGTCGTTCGTCTGGGACGAGGGCCTGTGGGACTGGCCGGAAGGCTACGCCAGGCCGGACGCGCCGAAGTACGAGGTCGTGGTTCTGGACTACGGCGTGAAGCGCAACATCCTGCGGGCGCTGAGCTCGATCGGCGCCCGCGCGACGGTCGTGCCGGCCGACACCTCGGCCGAGGCCATCCTGGCCCGCAAGCCGGACGGGGTGCTGCTGTCCAACGGCCCGGGCGACCCGGCCGCGACGGGCGAATATGCGGTGCCCGAGATCCGCAAGCTGGTCGACAGCGGCACGCCGGTGTTCGGCATCTGCCTGGGCCACCAGATGCTGGCCCTCGCGCTCGGCGCCAGGACCGTCAAGATGGAGCAGGGCCACCACGGGGCGAACCACCCGGTGAAGGACCTGACGACCGGCAAGGTCGAGATCGTCTCGATGAACCACGGCTTCACCGTCGACCGCGACAGCCTGCCGGCCCCGGTCACCGAGACCCACGTCAGCCTGTTCGACGGCACCAACGCCGGCCTGGCCCTGGCGGACAAGCCTGTGTTCAGCGTCCAGCACCACCCCGAGGCCTCGCCCGGCCCGACCGACAGCCTGTATCTGTTCGAACGGTTCGCGGGGCTGATGGACAGGGCGAAGGCGTAGAACGAGGGGACATGTACCCTCTTGGGTACGTGTCCCCTAAACGTGTTCCGCTCGATTGGGGGACACGTACCTGCGGTACATGTCCCCTTCTCCCCTACTGATGCCCCGCCACCAGCTGGACCGTGAACGGGCCGCTGGTCCAGCTGTCGCCGACGTTGTGGGCCGACACCGCAGTGCAGATCGGGTTGGGGTAGCCCGGAGGGGCGTCGCTCGAGAAGGTCAGGCAGACCTGGCTGCCCTTCACTTCCCAGGTTCCGGCCAGCTGCTGGTCGCCCTGCACGCCGGTGAAGCTGTGGTCGGCCTCGTAGTAGATCCTTGAGGACTGGCCGCTGGCGTCGGTGGTGATGGTGGTGTTGCCGAAGCGCGTGGCCATGATGTCGTCGCCGCCGGCGAGGGCGGCCGTGGCCGAGAGCGCCAGCGCCGCGACGGCGCCCAACAGAATACGCATGTAGACCTCCCCTTGTTTCGTTTCCCGCGCGAGTCGTAACGGGCGGAGCGCGGGGCGGTCAATCACGCAGACCGGTGTTCGCCGGCCTACTACCCAGATCGCGCAAATCGGCGTTTCATCGCGCCGCGACAGGCCGGGGGCGGGCGATGACCACGACGACGATGGACGGGGCGATGGCCACGCCCGCCAGACCGCCCAGGCTGACCTCGGTCGACATGCTGCGCGGCCTGGTCATCGTGATCATGGCCCTGGATCACACGCGCGACTATTTCCACAGCCAGGCCTTCCTGTTCGATCCGACCGACGCCGGGGCGACCAGCCTGGCGGTCTACCTGACGCGCTGGGTGACCCATGTCTGCGCCCCGACCTTCGTGCTGCTGGCCGGCATGTCGGCCTTCCTGCAGGGCCAGGCCGGCAAGGGCCGGGGGGCGCTGGCGCGGTTCCTCGTCTCGCGCGGCCTGTGGCTGATCTTCCTCGAGATGGTGCTGCTCAACTACGGCTGGAACTTCACCATCTACGGCTTCGGCCTGCAGGTGATCTGGGCCCTGGGGGTCGGCATGATCGCCCTTGCCGGCCTGATCTGGCTGCCACGCGGCGCGGTGCTGGCCATCGGCGTGGCGATCTGCGCCGGGCACAACCTGCTGGACCCGGTGCGGCCCGCTGACCTGGGCCCGGCCGCGCCGCTGTGGGTCATGCTGCACGAGGGCGGGCCGACCCTGACAGCCTTCTTCATCGTCTATCCGGTGTTGCCGTGGATCGGGGTGATGGCCCTCGGCTATGGCCTGGCGCCGGTGCTGACCTGGACGCCGCGGCGGCGGGCCCGGGCCCTGATCGCCCTGGGGGTGGCGATGATCGCCGCCTTCCTCGTCCTGCGGGGCGTCAACGCCTACGGCGATCCCAGGCCGTGGAAGGCGCTGGTCGAGCCGATGCGGCGGGGCTTCTCGTTCTTCGACGTGACCAAATACCCGCCGTCGCTGGACTACCTGCTGATCACCCTGGGCTCGATGCTGGCCCTGCTGCCGGCGATGGAGCGGCTGAAGGGACCGGTGGCCCGGGTGCTCGAGGTCTACGGCCGCGCGCCGCTGATGTTCTACATCGCCCACATCTACCTGCTGCACCTGGCCATGCTGCTGACCGGGCTGGCGATGGGGCTGCCGGCGCAGACCTTCGTCTGGATCATGGCCGATCCCTCGCCGTTGATCCGGGCCCACTGGGGCTTCCCGCTGCCGGTGGTCTACGGGGTGTGGATCGTCGCGACGGCATCGCTCTATCCCCTGTGCCGCTGGTGGGGCGACCTCAAGCGGCGACGCCGCGACTGGTGGCTGAGCTACCTCTGACCGCCGGGAATCCACTGGAAGACCTCGTCCAGGGGCTTGCCGAACACCTCGGCGATGCGGAAGGCGGCCTCCAGGGTCGGCGAGTACTTGCCGGCCTCGATCGCCGCGATGGTCTGGCGGGTGACGCCGATCTTCTGGCCGAGCTCGGCCTGCGACATCTCCCCGGCGAGGAAGCGCAGGGTGCGGATCTGGTTGGTGATCGCGCCCTCAGCCATTCCAGCCCCTCCGGTAGCTGACGGCCGCCACGAGGCAGCGGATGACTTCCGCCAGGACGATGGCGAACAGGGCGGCATTGACGATGGTCCAGCCCGCGAACCAGACCGGCATGACGGCGGCCGCCACGAGCGTGCCCGCCATCAGCACGTAGTAGGCGACGGTGGTCGATCGGCGGGTGATCGCGCGGTCCCGCTCGTCGGCCGGCTCGCGCACATCGTCCGGCGTCGTGACCCGGAACCAGAGATAGCCCACGCCGAGGATCAGCAACCGCGCGACGGAGACCGCGGCGAACAGGGTCAGCAGAAGCAGGTCGGGCGTCACCACGGTCTGGACCGGCGTCATCGCCGCGACCACGAAATAGGGCACATAGGCGATGAGCATCGCCGCCAGCGCCAACAGGTTGGATTTCTCACGATACGGCATGGTCGCTCCCCTCAGGTTCGATAATGTCGACATGATGTAAATAATACATAACATTGAGTCAAGCGTATCGAACCTGACGACCGCTGCGGGTCTCACGCCCGAGGTGTCTGGCGATGACTCCTCACTGTCATCCCGCACAGTCCGCAGGGCTGATCCGGGACCCGGATTGAATCCCGTTCACCGTGGATGAAGCCGAATCCGGGTCCCCGCTCGGCGTTTTCCCCCGGGCGCGCTTCGCGCGACCGGGGGGCTCCGCCCCGCGGCCGGGATGACAGCGGGAAAGCGGGTTGCACCCGCCCGACTCCCTCTCTAAACGGGCCCCTTAACCAGCAGTTTGACCGGGGCCGGGCGCGCAGTTCTGTGCGACCGCCCTTGTGCGCGAGACGAGCATGCCCAAACGGACCGACATCTCCTCGATCCTGATCATCGGCGCGGGGCCGATCGTCATCGGCCAGGCCTGCGAGTTCGACTATTCCGGCGTCCAGGCCTGCAAGGCCCTGCGGGCCGAGGGCTACCGCATCATCCTGGTCAATTCGAACCCGGCCACGATCATGACCGATCCGGACGTGGCCGACGCGACCTACATCGAGCCGATCACGCCGGAAATGGTCGCCAAGATCATCGAGAAGGAGCGGCCCGACGCCCTGCTGCCGACCATGGGGGGCCAGACGGCGCTGAACACCGCTCTGTCGCTGGAGTCCATGGGCGTTCTGGCGAAGTTCGGCGTGGAGATGATCGGGGCGAAGGCCGAGGTCATCGACAAGGCCGAGGACCGCCAGAAATTCCGCGACGCCATGGACAGGCTGGGCCTCGAAAGCCCGCGCTCCAAGGCCGCCCATACCCTTGAGGAGGCCCGCGAAGGCCTGGCCTACGTCGGCCTGCCGGCGATCATCCGGCCCAGCTTCACCCTCGCCGGCACCGGCGGCGGCATCGCCTACAACCTCGAGGAGTTCGAGGAGATCGTGCTGCGCGGCCTCGACCTGTCGCCGACCACCGAGGTGCTGATCGAGGAGAGTGTGCTCGGCTGGAAGGAGTATGAGATGGAGGTGGTCCGCGACAGGGCGGACAACTGCATCATCGTCTGCTCGATCGAGAACGTGGACCCGATGGGCGTCCACACCGGCGACTCGATCACCGTCGCCCCGGCCCTGACGCTGACCGACAAAGAGTATCAGCGCATGCGCAAGGGCAGCATCGACGTGCTGCGCGAGATCGGCGTCGAGACCGGCGGCTCCAACGTGCAGTGGGCGATCAATCCGAAGGATGGCCGGATGGTCGTCATCGAGATGAACCCGCGGGTGTCACGCTCGTCGGCCCTGGCGTCGAAGGCCACCGGCTTCCCGATCGCCAAGGTCGCCGCCCGCCTGGCCGTCGGCTACACCCTCGACGAGCTGGCCAACGACATCACCGGCGGCGCCATGCCGGCCTCGTTCGAGCCGAGCATCGACTACATCGTCACCAAGATCCCGCGCTTCGCGTTCGAGAAGTATCCGGGCAGCGAACCGCACCTGACCACCTCGATGAAGTCGGTCGGCGAGGTCATGGCCATCGGCCGGACCTTCGCCGAAAGCCTGCAGAAGGCCCTGCGCGGGCTGGAGACGGGCCTGTCCGGCCTCGACGAGATCGATATTCCGGGCACCTCGGACCCCGACACCGCCCACGCCGCGGTGCTGCGGGCCCTGGCCATGCCGACGCCCGAGCGGCTGCTGGTCATCGCCCAGGCCTTCCGCCACGGCCTGACGGTCGAGGAGATCCACGGCGCCTGTTCCTATGAGCCGTGGTTCCTGCGCCAGATCGCCGAGATCGTGCGCCAGGAGGGCAAGGTCCGCGCCTCCGGCCTGCCGGCCGCCGACGGCCTGCGGAAACTGAAGGCCATGGGCTTCTCCGACGCCCGGCTGGCGAAGCTGACCAGCCTGACCGAGCTCGAGGTCCGGGCCCGTCGCCACGCCATGAACATCCGCCCCGTGTTCAAGCGCATCGACACCTGCGCCGGCGAGTTCGCGGCGACCACGCCCTACATGTACTCGACCTACGAGACCGGGGCCCTGGGCCAGGCGCCCGACTGCGAGGCCGAGCCCTCGAGCCGCAAGAAGGCGATCATCCTCGGCGGCGGCCCCAACCGCATCGGCCAGGGCATCGAGTTCGACTACTGCTGCTGCCACGCGGCCTTCGCGCTCGACGCCATCGGCATCGAGTCGATCATGGTCAACTGCAACCCCGAGACCGTCTCGACCGACTACGACACCTCCGACCGCCTGTACTTCGAACCGCTGACGGCCGAGGACGTGCTGGAGCTGATCCACGTCGAGCAGAAGGCCGGGACCCTGGCCGGGGTGATCGTCCAGTTCGGCGGCCAGACGCCGCTGAAGCTGGCCCATCCGCTGGAGCAGGCCGGCATCCCGATCCTCGGCACCAGCCCCGACGCCATCGACCTGGCCGAGGACCGCGAGCGCTTCCAGCAGCTGCTGCACCGGCTGGACATCAGCCAGCCGGTCAACGCCCTGGCCCGCAGCGCCGAGGAATGCTTCACCGCCGCGGCCGAGGTCGGCTATCCGATCGTCATCCGGCCGTCCTATGTGCTGGGCGGACGGGGCATGGAGATCATCCGCGACGACGAGCAACTCGAGCGCTACGTGCGCACCGCCGTTGAGGTCAGCGGCGACGCGCCGATCCTGATCGACCAGTACCTCAGCCGCGCCACCGAGGTGGACATCGACGCGCTGTGCGACGGGACCGACGTGTTCGTCGCCGGCGTGCTCGAGCATATCGAGGAGGCCGGCGTGCACTCGGGCGACAGCGCCTGCTCGATGCCGCCCTTCTCGCTGCGCCCGGACATCGTCGCCGAGCTCAAGCGCCAGACCGTCGAGATGGCCCTGGCGCTGAACGTGCGCGGCCTGATGAACGTGCAGTTCGCGATCGAGGAGCCGCACTCGGCCGCGCCGCGCATCTTCGTGCTGGAGGTCAATCCGCGCGCCAGCCGCACCGTGCCGTTCGTGGCCAAGACCATCGGCGCGCCTGTCGCCGCCATCGCGGCCCGGATCATGGCCGGCGAAACGCTGGCCAGCTTCGGCCTGGTCGACAAACCCTACGACCACATCGCGGTGAAGGAGGCGGTCTTCCCGTTCGCCCGCTTCGCCGGAGTCGACACGGTGCTGGGTCCGGAGATGCGCTCGACCGGCGAGGTCATGGGCCTGGACTGGAAGCGCGACGGCGAAGCCGACATGGCCCCCGCCTTCGCCCGCGCCTTCGCCAAGAGCCAGCTCGGCGGCGGGGTGACCCTGCCGACCGCGGGTACGGCCTTTGTCTCGGTCAAGGACAGCGACAAGATCTGGATCATCGAGCCGGTCAGGCTGCTGCAGGCCGCCGGCTTCCGGGTGCTGACCACCGCCGGCACCGGCGAATGGCTGCGGTCGCAGGGCGTCGAGACCGAGCATGTCCGCAAGGTGCTGGAAGGCCGGCCGCACATCGTCGACGCGATGAAGAACGGCGAGGTGCAGCTGGTGTTCAACACCACCGAGGGCAAGCAGTCGCTGGCCGACAGCTTCGAGCTGCGGCGCACCGCCCTGATGATGAAGATCCCCTACTACACGACGTCAGCCGGCGCCCTGGCCGCCGCCCAGGCCATCACCAGCGCCCCGCTGGCGGCCCTCGAGGTCCGGGCGCTGCAGAGCTTTTAGGGGACATGCGCCCTCTTGGGTGCGTGTCCCCCACCCCAGCCGCTCGGACAGGGGACACGTACCTTCGGTACATGTCCCCGAGGTCGAGACATGCTATCTTTCCGCCCATGACCCGCGAGGACGTCCTTCAGGTTTTGCGCGATCACGAGGCCGAGCTGCGCAAGCAGGGCGTGATCCATGCCGCCCTGTTCGGATCTCTGGCGAGGGGTGACGCCGGTCCGAAGAGCGACATCGACATCATGGTCGAATTCGATCCGGACGCGCCCATAACCATGTGGGACTACGCCGGAGTGATCCGCTATGTGCAGGGTCTGTTCGGCCGCCGAAAGACCGACGTCGTCAATCGGCTCGGCATCAACAAATACATCCGACGAACGCCGAACGGGACGCCATCCATGCCTTCTAGCGTGGAGGCGGCGTTACTCCACATCCGCGACAACATCTTGTTCGCTCGGGAGATCGTGACACGATCAAGGAGTCCCTTCCCGGCCTGCTGGCGGTCATCGAGGTCGAGCTCGCCGCGCTTGAAAGAGATCGCTGATGCCCACGCCCGCCCGCGTCGCCGCCTTTGTCGCCATGGTCGAGGACGGCCGGTTCGTCGAGGCCATCGAGACCTTCTACGCCACGGGCGCCACGGCGCAGGAAAATCTCGGCCGAACGAGCGTCGGTCGCGCGGCCCTGGTGGAGAAGGAGCGCGCCGCTCTGACCCGTAACGACATCGTCGCCCGCAAGGGTTCCGTCGTCCTGGTCGACGGCGACCGGGTGGCGATCAACTGGGTGTTCGAGATGACGGATGACGCCGGAACCACCCGTGTCCTCGACGAGATCGCCTGGCAGCGGTGGGACGGCGACCGGATCGTCGAGGAGCGATTCTACTACGACCCCGGCCAGCTGCGCTGACGGCGCATGGGGACATGTACCTCTGGTACGTGTCCCCTATCCAAGCCGGAGCGATTGGGGGACACGTACCAGAGGTGCATGTCCCCGAGGTTCCGCCCATGCTGACCGTCCACCACCTGAACAACTCCCGCTCGCAGCGCGTGCTGTGGCTGCTGGAGGAGCTGGGGCTGCCCTACGAGATCAGGCACTATCAGCGGGACGCGAAGACCATGCTGGCGCCGCCGGAGCTGAAGGCGATCCACCCGCTGGGCAAGTCGCCGGTGATCACCGACGGGCCCGCGACCCTGGCCGAGACCGGGGCCATCGTCGAGACCATCGTCGAGGCCTACGGTGGTGGCAGGCTGAAGCCGCCCGCCGGCAGCGAGGACCGCCTGCGCTGGCTCTACTGGCTGCACTACGCCGAGGGCTCGGCCATGCCGCCGTTGCTGATGAAACTGGTGTTCACCGCCCTGCCCGATCGCGCGCCTGGCCTGATCCGCGGGATCGTCAGGGGCATCTCCAGCCAGGCCCTGAAGAGCTTCGTCGATCCACAGCTGAAAGCCCATTTCGACTACTGGGAGGCCGAGCTCGGCAAAGCCGGATGGTTCGCCGGCAAGGACTTCAGCGCCGCCGACATCATGATGAGCTTTCCCGTCGAGGCCGCCGCCGACCGCGCCGGCGCCCTGGTCGGCCGACCCCGCCTGACGGCCTTCCTCGAAAAAATCCACGCCCGCCCGGCCTACCGGGCGGCGCTGGAGAAGGGCGGGCCGTACGCCTACGCCTAGGGCCTGCATGGTTCGACACGCGCCTGCGGCGCCGCTCACCATGAGGCGGCGCAAATGCACGTCATCCTGAGCAGGCCCGAAGGGCCGTGTCGAAGGACGCAATCTGCTGGACGCCACCCCGACTCGCCGTCACCTTATCGGTGATAACAAAAAAGCCGGGGGAGGCAGGAATGACGGGTCGGGTCGCGGGCAAGGTCGTGCTGGTGACGGGCGGGGCGAGTGGCATCGGTCGCGGCTGCGCCGAGCTGCTGGCGCGCGAAGGGGCCGCCGTGGTGATCACCGACGTGCAGGATGACATGGGCGCGGACGTCGCCCGGGCGCTCGGCGGCAAGGCCGTCTACCTGCATCACGACGTGACCGAGGAGGACGCCTGGATCGGCGTGGTGACCGAGGTCGGCAAGCGTTTCGGCCGGCTCGACGTGCTGGTCAACAACGCCGGGGTCGGCATGGGCGGGCCGGTCACCGAGTTCAGCCTGGCCGACTGGCGCAAGCAGCAGGGGGTCAACGTCGAGGGCGTCTTCCTGGGCGTGAAGCACAGCCTGCCGCTGATGCGCCAGGGCGGCGGCGGCAGCATCATCAACATGTCGTCGATCGCCGGCCTGACCGGGGCGGCCAACATGTCCAGCTACTGCGCCACCAAGGGGGCCGTGCGGCTGTTCACCAAGGCGGTGGCCATGGAGTGCGCCACGGCCCGCGACGGGGTTCGGGTCAACTCGGTCCATCCGGGCATCATCGAGACCCCGATCTGGGACACCATCGGCGGCACGATCGGCGGCGAGGGCGGCAACGCCGGTCCGGCCCGCGCCATCGACCTGGATGACATGACCGCCGTCGCGACCCCGCTGGGCGTCAAGGGCTTCCCGGCCGACATCGCCGCCGGTGTGCTGTTCCTGGCCTCCGACGAGTCGCGCTACATGACCGGCGCGGAACTGGTCATCGACGGCGGCATGACCGCGCGCTAAAGCCCCGCGCTCGAAAGGGCCGGGGGCGCATGAAATACAGGGCGGATGTCGACGGGCTGCGGGCGGTCGCGGTGCTGGCGGTGGTCGGCTTCCACGCGGGCGCGCCCTGGCTGACCGGCGGGTTCGCCGGCGTCGACGTGTTCTTCGTCATCTCCGGCTTCCTGATCGGCGGCGTGGTGGCCGAGCGGCAGGCGCGCGGCGACTTCTCGCTGGGCTGGTTCTGGGAGCGGCGGGTGCGCCGCATCTTCCCGTCGCTGATGGTCATGCTGGCGGCGACCACCGCCGTGGCCTGGTGGCTTCTGACGCCCGGCGACCTGCTCGCCTATGTCCGGTCGATGGCCGGGGCGCTGGTGTCGCTGTCCAATGTCCATTTCTGGCGCACCAGCGACTATTTCGGCGGCGAGGACCTGGTCCGGCCGCTGCTGCACACCTGGTCGCTGGGCGTCGAGGAGCAGTTCTACCTCGTCTTCCCGGTGCTGATGCTGCTGCTCGCGAGGGTCGCGGCGGGACGGATCAGGCTGGTCCTGGCCGGACTGGGCGCGCTCTCCCTGGCGCTGGCCGTGTGGCAGACCGCCGCCCATCCGGACGCGGCCTTCTATCTGCCGCTGGCGCGGGCCTGGGAGCTGCTGGCCGGGGTGCTGCTGGCCCTGTGGGCGCCGAGGGTGCGGCCCGGCGTCCCGCAGCACGCGCTCGGCCTGACCGGCCTGGCCCTGATCG
>DAORNX010000014.1:12834-14533 GCA_035441225.1 Caulobacter sp. | reverse complement strand
GCCAGCCCGGCCGGCCCGCCGCCGATCACCAGCACGTCGCAGTGCGCATGCCGCTGGGCGTACCGGTCCGGGTCAGTCGCGCTCGGGGCGACGCCCAGCCCGGCCATCCTGCGAATGGCCGGCTCATACAGTGACCGCCACGCTCCGCGCGGCCACATGAAGGTCTTGTAGTAGAAGCCCGACGGAATCAGCGGCGACAGGATATCCGCCGCGGCGCCCAGATCGAACCGCAGCGAGGGGAAGTGGTTCTGGCTCGTCGCGCGCAGCCCGTCATGAAGCTCCTGCACGGTGGCCCGGACGTTGGGGGTCACCCGGCCGGGGCCGCGATCGATCGTGACCAGGGCGTTGGGCTCGGCCGAACCCGCCGTCAACACGCCGCGCGGCCGGTGGTACTTGAAGGATCGGCCCATCAGATGGACGCCGTTGGCGAGCAGGGCGGACGCCAGGGTGTCGCCGGCCAGGCCCGTGAGCGGTCGCCCGTTGAACGAGAACCGGACCACACGGCGGTCGTCGCCCGCCGGACATCCTTCGACCCTGAACGCTCCGGTCATAGCGGCTCACCCCTGGCGCCGTCCCTGTCCGGCCGGGTCGTCCCCGCCGGATAGGTGCAGGCGAACCGGTCGGTGACTGTGTCCCGGACCGCGTTGAAGAACCGGCCGCAGCCATGGGTGTGACGCCAGCGCTCGGCGTGGAGCCCGCGGGTGTTGGATCGATAGTAGAGGTGGGTCGCCCAGGCCTCGTCGGACAGGCTGGCCGGGTCGCCCGGCCGCGCGATATGGGCCTCGCCGGCATACTGGAATTCCGGCTCGGCGCGGGGGCCGCAATGCGGACAGTCGATGAGCAGCATGACGGGGTCCTAGTGCGCGACGGCCGCCGCCGCCGCCTCGTCGATGAGACGACCCGTGCGGAAGCGATCGAGTGAGAATGGCGCCGCGATCGGATGGGGCGCGTCCCGGGCGATGGTCCAGGCGAAGACATGGCCCGAGCCCGGTGTGGCCTTGAAGCCGCCGGTGCCCCAGCCGGCGTTGACGAACAACCCCGGCACGGGCGTCCTGCCGATGATCGGCGAGCGGTCGGGCGTGACATCGACAGTGCCGGCCCAGCTGCGCATCATCCGCAGCCGCGAGAAGGTCGGGAACAGTTCGCACACGGCTTCCACGGCATGGGTCACGGCCCGCAGGCCGCCGCGCTGCGAATAGGAGACGTACTGGTCGGTTCCCGAGCCGATCACCAGCTCGCCCTTGTCGGACTGGCTGATGTAGGCGTGAACGGTATTGGACATGACCACGCAGGGCATGACCGGCTTCACCGGTTCGGAAACCAGGGCCTGGAGGGGATAGCTCTCGAGCGGCATGCGGATGCCGGCCATCTGCATTACCGTGCTGGTCGCCCCGGCGGCCGACACGCCGATCTTGCTGGCCGCGATGAAGCCGCGGGTCGTCTCGACACCCTGCACCGCGCCGTCGGGGCCGCGGCGGATGCCGGTCACGGCGCAGTTCTGGACAATGTCGACGCCGAGCGCGCTGGCCGCGCGCGCATAGCCCCAGGCGACAGCGTCATGCCGGGCGGTTCCACCCCGCCGCTGCAGGGCGGCGCCGAGGACCGGGTAGCGGGCGCCGGCGGCGATGTTCAGGGGCGGGCAGAAGGCCTTGGCCTGGCCGGGCGTCAGCCATTCGTTGTCGACGCCGTTCACGCGATT
>DAORNX010000014.1:0-12655 GCA_035441225.1 Caulobacter sp. | reverse complement strand
GATGGTGGTGTTGCGACCGGTGTTGCCGCCGCCGATCCAGCCCCTTTCGAGCACCGCGACCCGGCGGACGCCATGCTCCTTCGCCAGGTAATAGGCGGCGGCCAGGCCGTGCCCGCCGCCGCCGACAATGACCACGTCATAGGCCGCCGCGGGCGCGGCGTCGCGCCATTGCGGCGCCAGACGCTGGCCGCCGCCGGCCGCCTGGCGCAGCAGGGACAGGGCTGAGAAACGTCCGGCCATGTCGTCCCCGCATGACGCCCGCCATTGGGCCTGTGTCACCGGTAAACAGGTCGTCGGGTTTCCGCATTGACAGAAGCGACAGTTCTCCGTCCATTTCCGACATCACCGCGCCGCCGCCGTGCTTCCGCGCCGAAAGACCTCTCCCATGTCCAGAGCCCCTGCGGCTCCGCCCCTGCTGTCGGTCGGCTTCCTGCTGCTGCCGCAGTTCACCCTGACCCCCTTCGCCGGCATGGTGGATGTCCTGCGGCTGGCGGCGGATGTCGGCGACCGCAGCCGGCAGATCCATTGCCGGTGGGAGGTGCTCTCGGCCGGGCAAGCGCCGATCCCGGCCAGCTGCGGGTTCGAGATCCGCCCGACCGCCCGGCTGAACACGACGGACCATTTCGACTACATCGTGGTGGTCGGCGGACTGCTGTTCGACGAGCCGCGCCTGGCGCCCGAGGAGGCCGCGTTCCTGCGCCGCCGGGCGGCCGAAGGCGTGCGCCTGATCGGGGTCTGCACCGGCAGCTTCGAGATCATCGACCTCGGTCTGATGCGCGACCGGCCCTGCTGCGTCAGCTGGTTCCATGTCGCAGACCTGCTCGACCGCTATCCGGATGCGCGACCGGTGTCCGACCGGCTGTATCTCGACGACGGAGATCGCATCACCTGCGCGGGCGGCGCCGGCGCGGCCCAACTGTGCGCCGACCTGGTGGCGCGGCACTGCGGCGCGCAACAGGCCAGCAAGGCGCTGCGGATCCTGATGGTCGACCGGTTGGAGCTTGGCCATGGGCCACAACCGCCGGCGGGGCCGTCGTCGCCGTCTCTCTCCGATCGCATCCGCCGCGCGCTCCTGGTGATGGAGGAGACGATCGCCGCGCCGCTGCCGATCGAATCGATCGCCCGCAGGCTGGGCGTCTCGGCGCGGCAGCTGGAGCGGGATTTCCACGACGAGTTCGGTTACGGCCCCTACGCCGCCAATCTGGGGCTCCGTCTGGACCACGCCAGGGTTCTGCTGTCGGCGGGCTCGGCGCCGATCACCGCGGTCGCCCTGGCCTGCGGATTTGCTGACGCCTCGCACATGGCCAGGCGGTTCCGGGAGCGGTTCGCCGCCACGCCGACAGCCTATCGCCGGCACGTCCAGGAGCGGATGCGGCAGGCGCGGGCCCCGGCGGGTCAGCCACCGTCGGCGGTCAGTCCGACGGGTCCCTGAGATAGAGCGCGCGGTACCAGATTCTCGCGAGCTTCTCGGCGACGTCGTCTTCCGTCTCGGTCAGTCGGACGACGTTGGGGTCCGGATTCTGGTAGCGGATGTAGAGAAACTCCTCGACCATCGCGCCGAGGGCATAGACCATCAGCCGGATGTCATCCCGCTCCATCGAGGCGCCCAGCGTGGTGCGGGACAGGTGGGCGATATTTCTTTCGAACCAGCTTGAGTCGATCTGCTGTTTCAGGGCGGCGAACTGGCCGTCCTGCTCGCTCAGCGCCCGAAGGCAGCGCATCAGGCCGAGGTTGGAGGTGTAGTAGCCGACGAAGATGCCCGTGGCCGAACGGATTCTGGAGTACTCGTCGGCTCCCACCGTCGGCCGCATGGTCTCGCCCAGGACCTCGAAATACTCCTGGATGATGGCGAAGATGATGTCCGAGCGCTGCTTGTAGTAGGTGTAGAAGGTGCCGTGGGCGACCTGCGCCTTCTGGGCGATATCGGTCACCCGCAGGTCATTGTAGCGACAGGTCTCCAGCAGGTCGGCGGTCGCCGCGCGCAGCCGCATGGCCGTGCGCTGCGACTTGTCGAGCTTCATCACCTCCGCGCGGTCGGCGATGATTTTCCGGTAGCTGGTTTCCGGGGCGGACAGCCGGGTTTCGCCTGTCATGGCTGTCCGGGGCCGATCGCGACGGGCCGCCCCTGTCCTTGCGTCTGGCGTAGCTTCATCCGGCAAGGGTGCTCAGAATCGCCGGGAAATCAACGGCGCCCGCCCAAATCAATTCCTCGGGGAGGGCTGGTTTCCGAGGCGACCAGCGTCGGCTTTATCACCCGCTCCGAGGGCGTCATGGGCAGGGAGTCGACGATCTCCCAGTATCGGGGGATCTTGAACCGCGCGAGCCGGGCCGCGACATGGTCGTGGATATCCCTGATCACCGTCGGCCCGCCTTCGCCGTCCGCGGTCGGCCGGCGCAAGACCAGGAAGGCCTTGATCTCCTCGCCGTAGATTTCGTCCCGCGCGGGAACGCAGGCGGCGAGCAGAACATCGGGGTGGGACTGCAGGACGGCCTCGATCTCCGCCGCGGCGACATTCTCCCCGCCACGCCGGATCATGTCCTTGGTCCGGCCGACATAGGTGAAGCGCCCCTCGGCGTCCTGCCGGACAAGGTCGCCGGTGTGGTAGGATCCCCCATGGAACGCCCGGGCGGTCGCTTCGGGATCGGCATGATACCTCTCCATCATGCCCACGCCCCTGATGGCCAGTTCGCCCACTTCCCCGGGGGGGAGGGGAAGGCCGTCGATGTCGAGGACTCGCATTTCCTTGCCCCTCACCGGCCTCCCCAGTGAACCGGACCCCACCAGGGCCGCATGCTCGGTCATGTCGACGATGAGATCGGCCCCGGTCTCGGTCGTGCCGAAGGCTTCCAGCCAGGGCGTTCCAAACCGTTGCTCCAGGTCGGGATGCCGGTCCGGGGGAATGGCCGAGCAGATCACCAGCCGCACCTGGTGGGCGCGATCGAACGTCGATGGCGGCGTCTTCAGCATCAGCGTGGGCATGGCGCCCAGGCAGTAGAAGAAGGTCGTCCTGGCCGCGCAGACCTGTGCCCAGAAGCGGCTTGGGCTGAATTTCTCAAGGATGGTCAGCGCGGCGCCGGACAGTAGCGTCGCGACGACGTTCCACTGCGGGTCGGCGTAGCTGAAGGCCTGGGCCGTTAGGATGCGGTCCGTCTCGGTCAGGCGCGGGCCGTGATGCAGAAAGGCCTCGCCGAAGCGGATCCAGTAGGCGTGCGAGAGGACGCAACCCTTGGGCATGCCGGTGGTGCCCGAGGTGTACTGGATGTTGGCCGTGGCGTGGGGATGCGCCACCGGAAGCGGCAGGTCGCCCGCCGGCGCCGCGGAGAGCGCCTCGGGCGTGGCGACCCACGCCAGCCCTTCCAGCTGGTCCCGGTCAGCCTCGACCGACGCCACGGCCTGGTCTTCGCCGATGAAACCGACCGCGCCGGAATGGACGATGAGGTGGTTCCGGTCCTGCCCCCGGTAGGCCGGGTTGATCGGCGTCATCGTCGCCCCGGCCTTCAGTATGGCCATCCACAGCACCGGAAACTCGATCCGGTTGGGAAGCATCACGGCCACGACTTCGCCGGTCCGGACGCCCCGGTCGACCAGGACCCGGGCCAGCCGATCGCTCCAGGCGTCGAGTTCGCCGAACGAAATCACGCGATCGCCCAGCTCGCAGGCGATGGCCTCACGGTCGCCCCAGCGCGCGGCGGCCGATCGCAACAGGCCTGGCAGGGTAAGGGGCTGGTCCACGGTGTCGTCCTCTGGAAAGCGCGGGCCAGCCTATAGAGCCGGCGACGCGGGACAGCAAAATTGGAATTGACATCAACGTCAAGTCGGGAGACGTTCGCCGTCGCCAGGACGTGAAACGCCGTGCCCGGGGGGGTGCGTCGACGTCCATGAAGGAGGGGTCTCATGTCGAGTAGGGTTCGCAGGGCGTGCCTCAACAGCGCCGCGGCTATTGCGTTGGCCATGACTTGCGCGACCGTTGCGCACGCACAGGTGGCCGAGGTCGACACCATCGTCGTGACGGCCCAGAAGCGCGAGCAGTCGCTGCTGGATGTGCCGATTTCGGTTACGGCGATGACCGGCGAGAAGCTGGAGATCATGGGGGCCGACCAGTTCGCCGACTACGCCGCGTCGGTGCCGGGTCTCGGGTTCTCGTCCGTGGGCACGTTCGGCAATCGCGGCTCGCGCCAGATCAACCTGCGCGGCATCTCCTCGAACGTCGGGTCGGCGACGGTCGGCTTCTACATCAACGAAACGCCGCTGCGGTTCGTCGATCCCCGGGTCGTCGATCTGGAGCGGATCGAGGTGCTGCGCGGGCCGCAGGGCACCCTCTATGGCGCCGGCGCCATGGGCGGCGCCATCCGGGTGATCACCGCCAAGCCGAGCCTGACGGATTTCTCGGGAAAGGCGGCGGGCACGCTGTCCTACACGGAAAACGGCGAGTCCAACTACTCGCTCAACGGCATGGTCAATGTGCCGCTGGTCGAGGGTCGGGCGGCGCTTCGCGTGACCGCATTCTATGACGCCGAGGGCGGCTATATCGACAACGAGCCGCCCGAGGCCATGCCCTTGCCGGCGACCCAGGTGTCGACGTCGGCCGCCCAGCTGGTCGGCAGGGCGCAGAACTACAACGACGAAACAATCTCCGGCTATCGTGTCGCCCTGACGCTCGAGCCCAACGACAGCCTGACGATCACGCCCAGCGTCTATCATCAGCGCCATGAGGGTGACGCCTGGTCGGCCTACATCGCCGAGGTCGGCGACCTGAAGGCCGACTTCCTCGAGATGTCGCCGCACGCGGAGGACTTCACCCTCTATGACCTGACGCTGAACTACGACTTCGGCGGGGCGGTGCTGACCTCGTCGACCTCCTTCACCGACTTCAGCCTGCTGACGACGGAACCGTTCGAACGGGTGCTGACCGCCTTCTTCGGCGCGCCCTACGTCGCGCCCTACCGGTCGTACATCGATCAGGAAGTATTCGTTCAGGAAGTCCGGCTCGCGTCGAGCGGCGACGGTCCCCTGACCTGGCTGGTGGGCGCCTTCTATCAGGATGACGACCAGACGACCCGGCAGCGGTTCGTCGCGCCCGACATCAATGACGACCTGTTCGGCGGGTTCCCGGTCGTCTCGAACGGAGAGCTCTTCGTTTTCGACGCGGAACGCAAGGAGACCCAGAAGGCGATCTTCGGCGAGGCGACCTACGCTCTGTCGCCGAAGGTGGACGTCACGCTCGGACTGCGCTGGTTCGACATCGAATCGACCCGCGTCGGCGTCGCCGACGGCATCTTCAACGGCGGCCAGACCCTGACGAACGTCACCTCCAACGAGGACGGCTGGACCCCGAAGGCCGAGATCAGCTTCCACCCGGCCGACGACACGCTGATCTACGCCAGCGTGTCCAAGGGCTTCCGCCCCGGCTTCGGCTTCGTCGTTCCGCCAAGTCCGCTGTGCGACGCGGATCTGGCCTCCCTGGGCATTTCCAGCGTCAGCGGCCAGGTCGAGTCCGACTCCCTGTGGTCATACGAGACGGGAGGCAAGACCCGCGTCATGGACGGCCGCCTGACGCTCGCGGGCTCGGTCTACTACAACCGCTGGACCAACCTTCAACAGAGCGTCGAGCTCCCCACCTGCGGCTTCGTTTTCTCCGCCAACGCCGGCGCGGCCGAGAGCCGCGGCTTCGAACTCGAGGCGACCTTCCGCCCAATCGATGCGCTCGTGTTCGATCTGGCGGTGGGCTACGTCAACGCCGAGCTGACCGAGGCGGCCCCCGGGGTGGCCGGGGCAGAGGGCGACAAGCTGCTGTTCGTGCCCGACTGGAATGTCGCGCTCGGCGTCACCTACAGGCATCCGGTCGGCGAGACCGACATGACGGCCTTCTACCACGCCGACTACCAGTACACGGGCGACATGAACTTCACCTTCGCGCCGCTGCCGGCGGACCTGCATTCGCGGGACGGCTACGGCATCGCCGGCGCCCGGGTGGGGCTCGAGACCCCGGGCTGGACAGCCGCCGCCTTCGTCGAGAACCTGTTCGACGAGCGACCGACGGTGGGCAACCTTCGGTTCGCCACCTCGGGCCTGCTGATCAACACCCGCCGGCCGCGTACGGTCGGCATCAGCCTCAGCAAGTCGTTCTAGGCGAGCAGACCCCGATGTTGGACCACGTCAGGACCTTCGCCACGCTGGTGGCGGCAGTCATGGCCTTTGCTTCCTGCGCGACGGCCGAACCCTCCTCGGCTCCGGTGGGGGCGCGGCTGGAGGCGGCTGCGCAAGCCGCCTTCGACCGCGAGGGAACTGCGGGTCTGGCGGTTGGTGTCTACTGCGGGGACGATGTTCTGCTCGAACGGGGATGGGGCGTGGCCGACGCCGGCGCCGCTGCGCGGGTCACGCCCCAGACCGTCTTTCATGTCGGATCGATCACCAAGCCCTTCACGGGCCTGGCGATCAATCAGCTGATCGCCGCGGGCGTCCTTTCACCCGGCGATACGGTGGGCAGGCTGCTCGCCGGCTATGTCGGGCCGGCCCGCGACGTCACGGTCGCGCAACTGCTGACCCACACCGCCGGCGTGCCCGAATATGTGACGCCCGAGGTGGTCGTCGATTTCAGCCCCTACACGCGAGAACGGGCCCTGGGCCTGTTCAAGGACCGGCCGCTGGTCTTCGCGCCGGGCTCCCGCTGGATGTACTCGAACTCCGACACCTACCTGCTGGGCCTGATCATCGAGGCGGTCAGCGGGCTCAGCTACCCTGACTATGTCCAGCAACGGATCGCCGCGCCATTCGGCCTGCGGCACACCTGGTTCGCGGGACGGACGCCGGCGACCGAGCCGGTCGCCGCCGGGTATTTCCGCACGCCGAACGGCCCTGTGGTTGCGCCGGAGTACGATCCCCTACTGCCTTTCTCGGCGGGCTCGTTGCTGTCGACGATCGGCGATCTGCACAGATTTGTTCGCGCCGCCTACGGTCCTCCCGGAGTGGCGAAGGTCGCGCCCGGCGTCCGTCAGGCGCTGCTCGCCCCGGTGCGCCTGCCCGACGGCGAGGCGGTCTTCTACCGCCTCGGATCAGTCGCGGTGCTGGACATGGCCGGCCACACCAAGGTCGGTCACGCCGGCCTGACGGCGGGGTTCACCAGCTACTTCGCCTACTATCCCGACGACGACCTGACGATCGTGGTGCTGTCCAACGCCACGGGGGTGGCCCCCCATCCGGCCCATCTCGAGGCCGAACTCGCGCGCATCGCCCTTGGTCTGCCGGCGCCGGTCATCGCCGACCGGCCGACCGGGGCCCAGGCGGCCCGGGACTTCGCCGGCGACTACGCCATGGTCCCCTACAGCTTCTTCGGCACGGACGTGTTCGGCCTTTCCGCCCGGGAGGACGGCCTCTACTTCCAGTTCGGCCCGGCCGATCCGAAGGCGCCGGCCATCCGGCTGCTGCGCCAGGATGGTGACGCGTTCGTCAGCGCGGCGGACAGCGAACATGTGTTCCGCTTCCGGCGCGACGCCTCAGGACAGGTCACCGGTTTCGACCTGAGCTTCTACGGCATGCCGTTCCGCGGGCAGCGCCAATGACGGCCAGGTCCGGGGGCAGGCAGAGACCGACCGACGAGCCCGCCGACTCGACGGTGCTGGTCGATATCGCCGAGGGAGTCGCGACGGTCTCGCTGAACAGGCCGGCCCGCCTCAACGCCATCAACGCCCAGCTCGTCAGCGACCTGCATCAGGCGATGCGGGATGTTCAGGAGCGGTCCGACGTCAGCGCGATCCTGCTGGGAGGGGAGGGGCGCGCCTTCTGCGCCGGCGACGACCTGACCGACATCAAGAGCGAGTTCGCCGACGCCGGGCGGCTCGCGGCGATGGTCGACCAGCTGCAGGACATCTCCCGGCTCATCGTCCTGGGCCCCAAGCCGGTCGTCGCGGCGGTTCATGGCTGGGCGGTCGGGGGCGGGCTGGAGTGGGCGCTGAACTGCGATGTCACGCTGTTCGCGGAGACCGCCCGGGGCTTCTTTCCCGAAGTCCGGCTCGGCCTTGCGGCTACCGGAGGCGTCACCTGTTTGTTGCCGGCTCTCGTAGGCCCTGTGCGGGCGCGGGAGCTGCTGTACTTCGGCCGCGAGTTCACGGCCGCCGACGCGGTCGGATGGGGGATGATCTCGGCCACCGCGCCCGACGACCAGCTGATGCGAGTGGCGCGGTCGCGGGCCGAACAGTTTCGCGATCTGCCGACGCCGGCGGTGCGCGAGCTGAAGGCCGCCCTGGGAGCGCCCCAGAGAGCTGCCTTCGAGCAGGCGCTCGACACCGAACGCGACATGCTGCTCAGACTGGCGGCGATCGTCGTCGAGGGCGAGCGGTGGCCGGAGATCAAGCCATGACACGGGCGAGGGCCCTGGCGCGCATGCTCGCCCTGGTGGTCGTCCTGGCGTTCGTCCCCCAGGCGGCCTGGTCGCAGACGCCAGCCCTGACCTCTCAGTATATCGAGATGCGCGATGGCGTGCGCATCGCCGTCGATGTCTGGACGCCGCCGGATGTCGGAGCCGAGGGCGCGCCGACCGTCCTGCTCCTGACGCGCTACTGGCGCTCGCGGGTCGTGGCCTCCCCCGCGCCCGAGGCCGACGTCAATTTCGAGCGCGCGCGGCTGTTCGCCAAGGCCGGGTACGCGTTGGCCATCGTCGACGTCCGTGGGTCGGGCGCCTCGTTCGGCTCCCGCGTGACGGAATTCTCGCCGGATGAAATCCGGGACTACGGTGAGATCATCGCCTGGATCGCCGCCCAGCCCTGGTCGAACGGGCGAGTGGCGACGACGGGGTCTTCCTATCTGGGAAACACCGCCGAGCTGGCCGCCATTCATGGCGGCGACGCGCTCAGGGCGGCGGTTCCCCGGTTCAGCGATTTCGACACCTACCGGTACGCCGTCTTTCCCGGCGGCGTGCCGAACACGGTCCTGCTCAAGGCCTGGGGTGAGATCGTCGGGGCGCTGGACCGCGACGATCCGTGCGTGGCGGCGGGCCCGGACTGTGATCCACGCACGGTGTCGCCGGGTGGCGTCAAGCCTGTGCAGGGCAGTGAGGGGCAGCTTGCGGCCGCCGTGGCCGAACATGCCGCCAATCTCGACGTCACGGGCCTCGTCGACCGCCTCGTGTTCATCGACGACAGCGCCAGTCGCGATGGCGACCCGGCCATCACCTTCTCGACCGTCAGCCCCTCCCTGCTGGCCAACCAGATCGACAAGGCCGCCGTGCCGATGGAGTTCTGGGCCGGCTGGTTCGACGCGGGCACGGCGGACGGGGCCCTGAGCCGGTTCATGACCTACAAGACCCCCATGCGGCTGATCATCGGGCCGTGGAACCATGGCGCGACCCAGACCGTCGATCCCTACGCGAGGTCGGCGACCACGGGCGTCCAGCCGACGGTGGCCGAGCAGTACGAACAGATCTTCGCCTTTCTCAAACCCTACATGATCGAGGGTCAGCGCCAGCCCCTGGCGCCCGAGATCCGCTACTACACGCTTGGCGCCGGAACCTGGCGGACGACCCGCCAGTGGCCGCCGGCCGGGGTGGTGCAGCGCGCCCTCTATGCGGCCGATCATGGCGCGCTCGTCCCGGCTCCGCCTTCCGGCGAAGCGGGCGGGGATACGTACCGGGTCGACTTCTCCACCTCCTCGGGCCCGGCCAATCGCTGGACCACCCAGCTGGGCGGGCCGGTCGACTACGGCGACCGCGCTTCGTCGGCCGCCTCCCGGCTCAACTACACCTCGCCGCCCCTGGCCAGGCCGCTGGAGATCACCGGCCAGCCGGTCGTCGAGCTATGGTTGACCTCCTCGACCCCCGACGGCGCCCTGCACGTCTATCTCGAGGACGTGGCTCCCGACGGCCGTGTCAGCTACCTGACCGAAGGCGAGTTCAGGCTGATTCACCGCAAGCCGTCGCCGACGCCGGAGCCGTTTCGCCAGTTCGGACCGTCGCACAGCTTCAGGCGCGAGGACGCCGAGCCGATGCCGGCGGACCGCGCCCAGCTGGTCGCCTTCAACATGATGCCGATCTCGGTGGTCATCGCGCAGGGTCACCGGGTCCGCCTGTCGATCGCCGGCGCCGACGCGGCGGCCTTCGCCCGTATCCCGGCCACGGGTCCGGCCCCGGTCTATGACGTCCGGCGCGGCGGCGACGCGGCCTCGCGACTGCTGCTTCCGACGGCCGGACCGATCATCCTGACGGCGACGCCTCCCTCGTCCGCCAGCGTGACGCCATGAGCGGGGCGTCGTCGGGCAAGGGAATCGGCGCGTTCGGCGCGGTGGTCACCATCGTCGGATTCGTTGTCGGCGCCTCGATCTACATCCTGCCGGGTGAGATCGCCGCCACGACCGGCCCCGGCGTGGTGCTCTCCTACGCCGGCGCGGCCGTGCTGGCGGTGTTCTCCTGTGTCGTCGCGGCCCAGCTCGGCTCGGTGTTCCCGGTCTCGGGCGCGAGCTTCGTGGCGATTGGACGGCTGGTGTCGCCGGCGTTCGCCTTCCTGTGCGTCTGGGGCATGATCGGCGCGGCTGTGGTCGCCGTCGCGCTGCTGGGCTTCGGATTCGCCGACTATGTGCGGCTGTGGGTCCCGGGTGTCGACCGGCTGGTCCTGGCGACGGCCCTGATCGTCGGTCTCGGCGGGCTGAATCTGATCGGGGTGCGCGACACGATCGCCGCCCAGACCCTGATGGTGGCCTTCTTTCTCGTCGCGCTCCTGCTGTTTGCTGCCGCGGCCCTGACGGGGGGCGAGCTGCGGCCCCTGTCGCCGTTCCTGCCCAACGGCCTGGGACCGGTCATTTCAGGCGCCATTCCGGCCTATTTTTCCTTCGCCGGCTTCATGGTGATCATCGAACTCAGCGGCGAGGTCCGCCGGCCGGCGCGCAATATCCCGCTCGCCCTGGCGATCAGCTTTGTCATCGTGGCGATGGTCTACGCGCTGGTGGCCCTGGCGGTCGTCGCCCAGCTTCCCTGGACCGATCTGGCGCGCGTCGAGGCGCCGGTGAGCTCGGCCGCCGCCAGGGTCCTGCCGAACGGGGTCGTGCAGGTGATCGCCTTCTCGGCCGTGGCGGCGACGGCCAGTTCGATCAACGTCATGCTGATGGGCTATTCGCGGGATCTGCTCGCCCTCGCCCGGAGCCGGGCGCTGCCGCGCCTGCTGGCCGGCGCGAGCCGGAGAACCGGCGAGCCGGTCGCCGCGATCCTGGCGATCACCGTGCTGTCCCTGGTGGCCCTGGCCTTCGGCGCGCGCATTGTCGACTACGCCACCTTCGTCGTCGTCGGCCTGATGCTGCTTCAGGTCGGAGTCGGTCTCGCCGCGCTCGTGCTGCCATGGCGTGATCGCGAGCGCTACCTGGCGAGCGCCTTCCGGATTCCGCGACCGGTGCTGGTATTCTTCTCGACCGGCCTGATCGTCCTGTCGATCGCCTTCATCGTCATCGCCGCATCCGGCAGTCCGGGTGCGACGGCGGCCGGGGCCGCCTTCATCGCCATCGGCGCGGTCTACTACGCCCTGCGCCGGATCTGGCTCAGACGACAGGCCATCTCGCTGGAGGCCGAACTGGCCCGCGAACTGGGCTTCGACCACACCTAGAGGCCGGCCCGACGGTTCGGGACGCAGCCCAATTGCGGGAACACCAGTCATGACTCTTCGTATGGACGCCCGGATCGAGACCTGGGAGCTCACCAAGTGCTTCCGCATCGCCTCGGGCGAGATCACCAGGACCGATCTGGTGGTCGTGACGCTCGAAGACGACGGCGTCATCGGCCGCGGGGAGGGATCGCCCTTCTTCGTCTACAACCAGACCGCGGCCGGCGAACTGGCGGCGATCGAGCGCGTTCGCCAGGCGATCGAGGAAGGCGTCGGCCGCGAGGCTCTTGGCTCGCTCCTGCCGCCCGGGCCGGCCCGCAACGCGATCGACTGCGCGCTGTGGGACATCGAGGCCAAGCGAACCGGCGGGATCTGGTCGTTGCTCGATCTGCCGGCGCCGGTTTTCCTCGACGCCCTGATGACCATCGGTCTGGACGAGCCGGCCGTGATGGCCGGGGAGGCCGAGCGGCTGAGTGAATTCCCGGCGCTGAAAATCAAGCTCAACGCCGATCGCATCATGGAGCGGATGAACGCCATCCGCGCCGTCGCCCCCCGGGCGACCCTGGTGATCGACGCCAACGAAGGCTGGACCGGCGATCTGTTGCGCGAGGTCGCGCCGGGCCTGGCCGATCTCGGGGTGGAGATGATCGAGCAGCCGGTCCCGCGCGGCCAGGACGAAGCGCTGGCGGGCTTCCAGGCGCCGATCAAGCTCTGCGTCGACGAGTCCCTTCACACCTGCGCGGACCTCGATCGCGTGGCGCCCTTCTACGACGTGATCAACATCAAGCTCGACAAGACCGGAGGGCTGACGGAAGCGCTCAAGCTGGCCGAGCTGGGCCAGGACCGCGGGCTGGAGCTCATGGTCGGCAACATGATGGGCACGTCGCTGTCGATGGCGCCCACCTATGTCATCGGGTCCCTGTGCGCCTACCGCGACCTCGACGGGCCGGCCCACTACGTCGCTGACCGCGATCACGGCATGACCTTCGAGCACGGGCGGTCACACCTGTTCACCCCCGCCCTGTGGGGCTAGGCGGCCGCGGCGGACGCGCCGCCGGCGGGGGCGGCGAGCGGTTGG
>DAORNX010000013.1:1167-14549 GCA_035441225.1 Caulobacter sp. | reverse complement strand
CGGTGATCCAGACGGTGATGGGCGCGTTCATGGCCTGGGTCGAAGAGCCCCAGTTTCTCGTCGTCAGCCCGATCGCCTGAACGGTCAGGGCGTCGCCTTCGCCGGCCTGTAGGTGAAGTCGAAGTTTGTCGCCCAGGTCTTGCCGCCGTCGGTCGAGGCCTCGCCGAACTGGCGGACCGATCCGTCGGCGGCGGCGGTGTAGGTCATCCGCACCAGGGCGGCCTGGCCCGGGGTCACGGCGCCAGGCCAGGATCCGGTGATGACCATGGCCTCGCCGATCCGGCCGCCGGTGAACTCCACGCGGGCGCCGGTGGAATCGAGCCAGGTCTGGCGCCAGCCCTTCTCGCCGGCGACGTAGTTGCTCAGGCTGCCGCCCCCGCCGCCCGTCAGGGGCATCCAGTTCTCGCGGATGGCGCAGCCGCCATAGAGCCGTTCGATCAGGCTGTGGGCGACCAGCTTGTCCGACCCGGTCGGATAGACGTCCCAGCGCCCGACCCAGAAGTCGAACTGGCGATACTCCGGCGTCGCGCAGGCGGGTGGCGAGGCGGCAGGGGCGGGCGGCGGCGACTGGGCGGCGGCCGGCGCCGCCGTCAACAGAAGGCTGGCGATCAGCATGGCGGGCGGTCGCATCACTTCCCCTTCTGGCTCATCACGCCGAAGACGATGCCGACGGCCAGGATGGCCAGTCCGGCGTAGGCCATGGCCGGCATGTGCAGCACGGTCTGCCCCACGACCATCAGGCCGACCCCCGCGCCGATGAGCGCGACGCCGGCCGGGCCGCTGAAGGCGGGCGGCGGCGGGGGATCTTGCGGCGTGGGTTCAGTCATGGCGCCCCTCCTCACATCCGGCGAGGATGCGACGCCGGCCAGAGGCCGACAAGTTAGCGATTGGTCATCCGGCGGCGGGCCTGCAGGAAGTCGACGAACGCGCGCAGAGGCGCCGGCATGTGCCGGCGGCTGGGATAGTAGAGGTTCGGCCCGGGAAACGGCGGCGACCAGTCGTCCAGCACCGTCTCCAGCCGGCCGCTGTCGATCCTGGTCCGGGCGAAGCCTTCGAACGTTCGCACCAGCCCCAGGCCCGCCTCGGCGGCCATGATGCCAAGGTCGGCGACGTTGGAGACCAGCGGCCCCCTCGGAACGATGCGGACCACCTGGCCGTCCTTTTCGAATTCCCACGGCATCGATACGCCGCTCAGGAACCGGTGGCGGATACAGAGGTGGCCAAGCAGCTCATCGGGGTGGGCCGGTCGGCTTCGGCGGTCGAAATAGGCGGGCGAGCCGACGGTCACGTAGCGCTCGGGCGGTCCCAGCGGGATGGCGATCATGTCCTTCTCGAGCCGTTCGTCGTAACGCACGCCGGCGTCGAATCCGCCGGCCAGGACATCGACGAAGCTGTCCTCGGCGACGAGCTCCAGACTGATGCCGGGATGGGCGGCGAGGAACTCGGTGACCAGGGGCGGCAGCACCAGTCTCGCCGCCACGCTGGGCACGTTCAGACGCAGGGTCCCCGTCGGGCTGTCGCGAAAGCTGTTCACCTCGTCCAGCGCCTGGGTCAGCTCGGCCAGGGTCGGCGCGAGGCGCGTCATCAGCCGTTGGCCGGCCTCCGTGGGGGTGACACTGCGGGTGGTGCGGTTCAGCAGCCGCACGCCCAGCCGTTCCTCCAGCCGTTTGACCGCCTGGCTGAGACTGGATGGCGAGACGTTGCGCAGGGCCGCGGCGCCCCGGAAGCTGCGCGCCCGCGCGACGGCGGCGAAAGCGTCGAGATCAGCGATGTCGGGCGCGGGCATTGTGCAGAAATCGAAACAGCCTGTGTCGATGGTGATGGATTATCGCACAGACCGGGCCCGCGCATAGTGCCGCGAGACAGACGGAGATCCTCATGAAAACGCTTCGACTCGGCGCCGCCGGCCCCGCCGTTTCCGCCCTCGGCCTCGGCTGCATGGGCATGTCGACGGACTGGTACGGACCCAGCGACCGGGCCGAGAGCCTGGCCACGTTCCAGGCCGCCGTGGATGCCGGGATCACCCTGATCGACACCGGCGACTTCTACGGCATGGGTCACAACGAGATGCTGGTCGGCGAGGCGCTCAGGAGCGTCGATCGCGACAAGGTCGTGCTCAGCGTCAAGATGGGCGGTCTGCGTGATCCGGCCGGCGGCTTTCTCGGCCAGGACTGCCGGCCAGCGGCGGTGAAGACCTTCCTCGCCTATTCGCTGAAGCGCCTGCAGGTCGACTACATCGACATCTATCGTCCGGCGCGGCTCGACCCGGCCGTGCCCATCGAGGACACCGTCGGGGCCATCGCCGACATGATCAAGGCCGGCTACGTGCGTCACGTCGGACTGTCCGAGGTCGGGGCGGACACCATCCGCCGGGCCGCCGCGACGCACCCGATCGCCGATCTGCAGATCGAGTACGCGATCATCACCCGGGGCATCGAGGACAGGATCCTGCCCACCTGCCGCGAACTGGGCATCGGCGTCACGGCCTATGGCGTCCTCGCGCGCGGCCTGATCAGTGGCCACTGGAGCAAGCACCGGTCGGTGGCCGGTGACCTGCGCGGCTTCAATCCCCGCTTCCAGGGCGAGAACCTCGACCACAATCTGGCGCTGGTGGAGGCGCTGCGCGCCATCGCGGCGGCCAGGGGCGTGACCATGGCCCAGCTCGCCATCGCCTGGGTCGCCCAGCGGGGCGACGACATCATACCCCTGGTCGGCGCCCGTCGGCGGGATCGCCTGGGCGAAGCGCTGGGCGCCCTGGACGTGACCCTGACCGCAGCCGAGCTGGCGGCCATCGAGGCGGCCGCCCCGCGCGGCGCGGCGGCGGGCGAGCGCTATCCGCCGATGATGCTGCAGCACATGGACAGCGAACGATAGGATCGTCCGCGCCCGCGATCCCTGCCAGGGTGGACCCCACCGTCCTCCAGGGATCATCCGCCATGGCCTTCGACCTGTCCGCCCTGCCGTTCGCCCGGCTGATGGGGGTGGAGATCACCACCGCCGACAAGGACCGGGTCGAGGGCCGGCTGACGGTCCGCGACGATCTCTGCACGGCCGGCGGCATCCTGCACGGCGGGGCGATGATGGCCTTCGCCGACAGCCTGGGGGCCGTCGGCGCCTTCCTCAACCTCGCGCCGGGCGCGCGGACTACGACGCTTGAGAGCAAGACCAACTTCATCGGCTCGGCCAGGGTGGGGACCACCGTGACCGCGGTCTCGACGCCCCTGCACGTCGGCCGCCGCTCGAGCGTCTGGCAGACCCGGCTGGAGGGCGAGGACGGGCGGCTGGTGGCCCTGATCACGCAGACCCAGATGACGCTGGAGGGGTGAGGGTCGTCCCGGTTCCGCCCACGTCCCTGGATGCCGATACACCCTGGAGGCCTTGATGGAATGGTTCGCTCCGGACGTGCCCTTGCTCAAGGACCGCCGGAGCAAGAATGCTCATCGAGACATCAGGGCGACTCCGCCGCTGCTATCGAAGGGCGACCCGTGAATCCTCCGGCGCCTGGTCCCGGTCGAACAGGCCGTAGTCCCGCACCACCCCGGCGATGCGCAGGCGATAGTCCGCGAAGATCCGTGCACGGCCGTCCGCCTGCGCCGTCCGGTGCTCGGAGAGTCCCCGCCAGGCCGCCACGGCCGCCTCGTCGCGCCAGAACGACAGCGACAGGATCTTGCCCGGCCGGGTCAGGCTCTCGAACCGCTCGATCGACAGGAAGCCGTCGATCCCGTCCAGCAGCGGGGCCAGCCGGGCCGCGGTGGCGAGATAGTCGTCGCGCAGGCCTCCGCGCGGGATGACCTCGAAGATCACCGCGATCATGCCGTCACCGGCCGCAGGAAGGTCCGCTCCTCGCTGAGGATGAACCGCCCGTCCCGCGCCAGGCGGAAGTTGGCCGCCCCGGCCGGATCGGATTTCAGCCGGGCGCGATAGGCCTCGTAGGCCGCCAGGCTGTCGAAGCCGATCAGGGCCTGGGCGATGTTGTCGGTCCCCTCGTGCGGCAGGAAATAGCCGATCAGCTCGCCGCCGCAGGCGGGAATGATCGTCAGCCAGTTGCGCGCATAGGCCTCGAAGGCGTCGCGCTGGTAGGGATCGATGACGTAGCGGATGAAGCAGACGACGGCCATGCAAGGGCTCCGACAGGGTTCGATGTGCAGCGAAATGTAGTCGCTTGCCCGGCGGCGATGTTTCGCGCACGATCGAAGCATGAAGGTAGGCCCCGACATCGCCCTGGTCGCCGCCCTGCTCGGCGACCCCGCCCGGGCCAACATGCTGACCGCCCTGCTGGCGGGCCAGGCCCTGACCGCCGGCGAGCTGGCCCGGGAGGCCGGCGTCACGCCCCAGACGGCCAGCGCCCATCTGTCGCGGCTCGAGAAGGGCGGGCTGATCGTCGGCCGCAAACAGGGCCGGCACAGCTACTTCGCCCTGTCGGGCGATGACGTGGCCGGCGTACTGGAGGGACTGATGAGCCTGGCCGCCCGCACCGGCCATGCCCGCACCCGCCCCGGCCCGAGGGAGCCCGCCCTGCGCCGCGCGCGGGTCTGCTACGACCATCTGGCGGGAGAGCTGGGGGTGGCGATGCTCGACAGCCTGGTCGCGTCCGGTCGACTCGACGCCGATCTTCAGCCCACGGTCTATGGCGAGGCCTTTTTCGCCGCCCTGGGTGTCGATCTCGCCGCGCTGAAGGCCGGCCGCCGGCCGCTGTGCAGGGCCTGCCTCGACTGGAGCGTGCGCCGCAGCCACCTGGCCGGGTCCCTGGGCGCGGCCGTGCTGAACCGGCTCTATGCCCTGGGCTGGGCGAAACGGCTGGAGGGCGAGCGGGTTGTGGCGTTCACGGAGGCGGGGGAGAGGAAGTTCGCGGAGGTGTTCGGGCTGCCCTAGCGGCCTTCGAACCACCGCATCCGGTAGGCGTTCATGGCCGTCTCGCCGAGCTGTTCGACCAGGCGGAAATTGACGATCGCCCCGATCGGCGCGCCGACGACCGGCAACAGCTGGGCCAGCTTCGCCAGGTCGATGTAGTCGCGATATTCCTGCTGGAATCGCCGCCAGTCGAAGTCCTCGGGCGAGGCGGGCTGACGGCCTTCGGCCATCGCCAGCAGCACGTCCCGGCGATGGTCGGCGCTGGAGAAGGCCAGCTGGAAGATCGACAGGACGTACAGCCGTTCGCGCCAGTCGCGCATGTCGTGACCGTACAGGCCGGCGATCTCGAACAGCAGCTTGATCTTGATGGCGATCAGGGCCGGGAAGTCTGCCGCCGCCAGCAGGAAGCCGCCGGCGCCGGTCGCGCCGCCCTCGAGGGTGGCGACATTGCGGTAGCCGTCGATCGCCTTGCGCACCCGCGCCTCCCGCTCCCGCAAGGAGCCGGCGGCGAGCGGCGGGCCGCTGACGAAGTCCGAGCCGGCCAGGATGCCGCGGGTCATCTGCTCGATGACCTTGGTCACGGCCGCATGGATCTTCTCCGGGATCATCCGGTTGACCTGGGTCTGCAGGCCCTTGGCCGCCCTCGCGAAGGCCGAGGGTTCGGCCAGCATGGCCCCGCGCCAGGCGGCGAGTTCGGCGCGGGCGCGGGCTTCGTGGTCGGCGTCGGCGGGGGTCATGGAGGAGACTTAGGATCGGGACACGCCAGAGTCATCCCGGCTCATGACAATCCTCTCCCGGAGGGAGAGGGGGACCATGCGGAGCATGGTGGAGAGGGAGGCGCAGATGGTGGCAGAGAGGGACGCGAACCGCGCGGACCGGTGGTTCCTCCCTCTCCGACCCGGCGCTGCCGGGCCACCTCTCCCTCCGGGAGAGGAAGGGCATTTGGCAGACCGGCCCTGATGTCTTGATGGCCAGTGTTGCTCCGGCGGACGGCCTGCTCAAGGACCGCCTTCGGCGGCCGCGCAGCGGCGGCCCGCAGGGCCGTCCTTGACCAGGGCGACCGACCGGAGCGCATCATTCCATCAAGGCCAAAGGGCTAGTCTACATCCTGGCAAAGGCAGGCCTCACAAAGCCCGCAGCACCGCGTCGCCCATCTCGACGGTCGAGAGCGCTCCGCCGAGGTCGCGCGTGCGGGCGCCGGCGGCCAGCGCCGCCTCGACGGCGGCAAACAGCCGGTCGGCCTCGGCCTGACGGTTCAGCGACCACCGCAGGGCCATCTCGAAGCTGAGGATCGCCGCCAGCGGATTGGCCACGCCCTGGCCGGCGATGTCGGGGGCCGAACCGTGGATCGGCTCGTACAGGCCGGGCCTGCCCGCCGCGCCCAGCGCCGCCGACGGCAGCATGCCCAGCGACCCGGTCAGCTGCGCGGCCTCGTCCGACAGCACGTCGCCGAACAGGTTGTCGGTCAGCAGCACGTCGAACTGGGTCGGCTGGCGGACCAGCTGCATGGCCGCGTTGTCGGCCAGCATGTGCTCGAGCTGGACGTCGGCGTATTCGCGCCGGTGCAGGTCGGTGACCACCTCGCGCCACAGCAGGCCGGTCTCCATCACGTTCGACTTCTCGAGCGAATGGACCTTGTTGCGGCGACCGCGCGCCAGTTCGAAGGCCACCCGGCTGACCCGCTCGATCTCGCCGGTGGTGTAGACCTGGGTGTCGACGCCGCGGCGCTGGCCGTCGGGCAGGGTCTCGATGAACCGAGGCTGGCCGAAATAGACGCCGCCCGTCAGCTCACGGACGAACATGATGTCGAGCCCGGCGACCAGCTCCCGCTTCAGGCTCGAGGCGTCGGCCAGGGCATCGAAACAGAGGGCCGGGCGCAGGTTGGCGTAGACGTCCATGGCCTTGCGCAGGCCCAGCAGGCCCATCTCCGGCCGCTTGTCGCGCGGAACGCCGGCCCACTGCGGTCCGCCCACGGCGCCCATCAGCACCGCGTCGCTGGCCAGGGCCGTGGCGGTTGCCTCGTCGGTCAGGGGAACGCCGTGGCGGTCGTAGCTGACGCCGCCGAAGTCACGTTCGTCGAGCCTCAGGTCCGGGGTCAGGGCGGCGGCCACGCGGCGCACCTGGGCCGTGACTTCGGGGCCGATCCCGTCGCCGGGCAGCAGGAGCAGGGACTGGGACATGGACTCTCTAGATCGGTTCGGGCTCGCCGGCCTCGTAGAGGGCCAGCCTGCGTTCGGTGATGCCCAGCTCGGCGAACACGGCGCGCCAGGCGGCCATGTGCGGGGTCTGGAAATGGGCCGCCAGGGCCTCGCGGTCGCGCCAGACCTCGGTGACGCGGATCAGGCCGGGCTCCACGAGATCGCCTGAATAGGCGTAGTCGAGGCAGCCGTCCTCGGCCCGGCTCGCGGCGATCATGGTCTTCATCGCCGGGTGGGCCTTGAGAATGTTCGCCGGCGGCAGCCGGACCGTGCCGATAACCAGGATCATGTCCGCTCCAGCCAGGGCCGGTTCAGGGCGGCCCTCGATTCAAACAGGTCGATCGCGCCGACGTGCTGCAGGGTCTCGCCGATGGCGTCCAGGCCCTTGAGCAGCTTGTGCTTGCGGTCCGCGTCGATCTCGAACGCAAAGGTCGCGCCGGAGGGGGCCGTGACGGTCTGGGTCTCGAGGTCGACCGTGAACAGGTGGTTGCCGCCCTTGGCCTCGTCCATCAGCGCCTGGACCTCCTCGGGCTTCAGCTCGACCGTCAGCAGGCCGTTGTTCAGGCAGTTGCCGCGGAAGATGTCGGCGAAGCCGGTCGAGATGACGCACTGGATGCCGAAGTCCTGCAGCGCCCAGGGGGCGTGCTCGCGCGAGCTGCCGCAGCCGAAGTTGTCGCCGGCGATGAGGATCTGCGCGCCCCGGTAGGCCGGGTCGTTGAGCACGAAGCCGCTCTTCTCGCGCCCCTGCTCGTCGAACCGCAGGTCGTAGAACAGCCCCTTGGCCAGGCCCTCACGGTCGACCGTCTTGAGGAACTGCTTGGGGATGATCTGGTCGGTGTCGATGTTGGCCAGCGGCAGCGGCGCGGCGCGGGCGTCGAGGCGGGTGAACGGTTTCATCCAGCGGGTCCAATCACGAGGGTCGGCACGCCGCCGGGGGCGTCCTTGACGGTGAAGACGGCGGTGCCGGGCTTGCGGCCGACGCGGACGTCGGAGACATCGGACCCGGCGGCGACCATACGGGCGTGGGCGGCGGCGACATCGGCGACGCGCCAGGACAGGCCCCAGGGCGCGTCCGGGCCGTCCGAGACCCCGGCCTTCAAGCTGTGCGCCACCTCGACCACCAGGTCGCCGAGACGGAAGAACATCAGCCGCGTGCCCCAGTCGGGGTTCGAGCGGTCGAGCTTCATGGCCAGGCCCAGCCGCGCGCCATAGAGGGCCGCGGCGCGCTCGGGGTCGGGCGTGTTGACCACCACATGGTCGAGCCCGGTGACCGGCGCCGGGCCGGTCTCGGCCGGGGGCCAGGGCGCGGCGTCGGGCCGGTTCTCGACGAGGATCAGGTTGGCGCCGTGCGTCGACTTCGTGCGCATCGCCGCCGTCGTCCAGCTGCGCGCCGCGCCGGTGTCCGGGTTGGTCGAGACCTCGGCCCGCTCGTAGGTCGGGATGCCAAGGCGATCGAGCCGTTTGCGTTCGGCGGCCAGGTCCGGCGTGCTGAATGACAGGGCCCAGAGGCCCTCGCCATGGCCGGCGATACGGGCGCGGATACTGTCGCCGACCGGGCCGTCCCCCGTCGGGGCGATGACGTCGAGGGCGGTGTTGCCGAGCTGGAACCAGACGTGGCTGGCCCCGTGCATGGTCCCGCTCCAGTTGGGTGTCACGCCCAGAATGCGGCTGTAGCCGGCCTCGGCGGCGGCGAGGTCGCTCACCACCAGGGCGACGTGGTCGAGCGCGTTGATCGTCACAGGAAGTCCCTCACATCGACGATGTGACCCGCGATCGCCGCCGCCGCGGCCATCGCCGGGCTCATCAGATGGGTGCGGCCGCCGCGACCCTGGCGACCCTCGAAGTTGCGGTTGCTGGTCGAGGCGCAGCGCTCGCCCGGCGCCAGGCGGTCGGGGTTCATGCCCAGGCACATCGAGCAGCCAGGCTCGCGCCAGTCAAAGCCGGCGGCCCTGAAGATGGCGTCCAGCCCCTCCTCCTCGGCCTGTTCCTTCACCAGCCCCGAGCCCGGCACGACCATCGCCCTGACATGGTCGGCGACCAGCCGGCCCTCGAGGAAGGCCTGCTGCGCCACGGCGGCGGCGGCGCGGAGGTCCTCGATCCGGCTGTTGGTGCAGCTGCCGATGAACACCCGGTCGATGCGCGCCTGCGTGATCGGCTGGCCGGCGGTCAGGCCCATGTAGTCCAGCGCCCGCTCGACGGCGGCCTTCTTGTCCGGGGTGTCGTAGGCCGACGGGTCGGGGACGTTGCCGGTGATCGGCACGACGTCCTCGGGACTGGTGCCCCAGGTCACGGTCGGCGCGATCGACGGCCCGTCCAGCACCACCTCGCGGTCGAAGTGCGCGTCCGGATCGGTGAACAGGGTCTTCCAGTACGACACGGCCATGTCCCAGGCCGCGCCCTTGGGGGCGGCCGGCCGGCCCTGCAGATAGGCGAAGGTCTTGTCGTCCGGCGCGACCAGACCCGCGCGGGCGCCGCCCTCGATGGTCAGGTTGCAGAGGGTCATGCGGCCCTCCATGGAGAGGTCGCGCACGGCCTCGCCGGCGAACTCGATGACATGGCCGGTGCCGCCGGCCGTGCCGATCCTGCCGATGATGGCCAGGGCCATGTCCTTGGCGGTGACGCCGGCCGACAGCTTGCCGTTCACCGTCACGCGCATGTTCTTCGACTTCTGCTGGCGCAGGGTCTGGCTGGCCAGCACGTGCTCGACCTCGCTGGTGCCGATGCCCTGGGCCAGGGCCCCGAAGGCGCCGTGCGTCGAGGTGTGGGAATCGCCGCAGACGATGGTCATGCCCGGCTGGGTCCGGCCCTGCTCGGGCCCGACCACATGGACGATACCGTTGCGGATGTCGCCCATCGGGAAGAATTCGATGCCGTTGTCGGCGACATTGCGGGCCAGGGTCTGCAGCTGCAGCCGGGCCTCCTCGTCGGCCACCGCCCCCACGCCCAGGGCCTGGCCCTCGGTCGGGACATTGTGGTCGGCCACCGCCAGGGTGCGGTCGGGCCGGCGCACCTTGCGGCCCTCGGCGCGCAGCCCGGCGAAGGCCTGCGGCGTGGTCACCTCGTGGATCAGATGCAGATCGATGTAGAGGATCGTCTCGCCGGCGTCGTCCGCCACCCGGTGAGCGTCCCAGATCTTGTCGTAGAGCGTCTTGCCAGCCATGGGCGGCATGTAGGGCGAGGCTTGCCCCTTCGTCCAGTCCGGCGCGCGACGAACGGGCATGATCTTGCCGGCGTGGCTCGACACAGGGCCCGGGGTGACGGGCGGGGAGCGGGGATGACCACGGTGACAGCCGCGCCAAATCGTGCGGTGCTGGCGGCGATGGATCCGCAGGAGTCGCCGCCGTGAGAAGACGAACCTTTGTCAGCGCCCTGGCGCTCGCCCTGCCGGGCTCGGCCATCGCCGCCTCGGCCGTCTTCGCCCGCGAGGGGGTGCAGGACCAGGCCCTGACCGCCTTCCTCGACGCGGCCTTCGACGAGACCACGGCGCTGAGCCCCCAGTCGATGACCAGCCTGGGGATAAAGACCGACTACGACAGGCTCGACGACTATACCGACGCGGGGGCCCAGAAGCGGCTGGCCGTGGCCGAACGGCAGCTCGCGGAGATGAAGGCGAAGTTCCGCCCCGGCGAGCTGGGCCCGGCCGGCCAGCTGTCGTATCGCCTGTTCGAGCGCCAGGTCGAGCAGCAGCGCGAGAGTTTCCGCTGGCGGCTGCACGGCTACATCGCCAGCGTCAACGGCAGCCCCGCCGGCTCGATCCCGGTGTTCCTGATCAACCAGCACCGGGTCGACAGCGTCGAGGACGCCTGGGCCTACATTGCCCGCCTGCGGGATGTGAAGCGGGTCATGGCCGAAGTCAGCGTCGCCCTGCAGACCCGCGCCGAGGCCGGCATTCGCGCCCCGGCCTTCACCTTCGCGCCGGTCGAGGCCGACACCCGCAAGGTGGTCACCGGCGCGCCGTTCACCGACGGTCCCGACAGCGCCCTGTGGGCGGATTTCGGGAAGAAGGTCGCCGCCCTTGCGGCGCCGGACGCCGACAAGGCCGCCCTGCTCGCCGGAGCCCGCGCCGCCCTGACCGGTCCGTTCCGCGAAGGGTACGACCAGTTCCTCGCCACCCAGGCCTCGATCGCGAAGGATGCGACCACCAGTAACGGCGCCTGGGCCCTGCCTGACGGGGCGGCCTACTACGCCAATCGCCTCAAGGTGCAGACCACCACCAGCCAGACCGCCGACGAGATCCACCAGACCGGCCTGGACGAGCTGGCGCGCATCCAGGGCGAGATGCGCGCGATCATGGCGAAGGTCGGCTTCACCGGCTCGCTGCAGGCCTTCTTCGCCGAGCTGAAGACCAATCCGAAGTTCCAGTACCCCAACACGCCGGAGGGCAAGGCGGCCTACCTGAGGGACGCCACCGGACTGATCGCCCAGGTGATGAAGATCGCCCCGCAGTGGTTCCTGCGCCTGCCGAAGGCCGCGCTGGAGGTGAGGGCGGTCGAGCCCTGGCGTGAGGCCACCGCCTCGATCGCCTTCTACAACCGGCCCTCGCCGGACGGGAAACGGCCGGGCATCTACTACGTCAACCTGTCGGACATGACCCAGGTTCTGAAGCCCCAGATCGAGGGCATCAGCTATCACGAGGGGGCGCCGGGCCATCACTTCCAGATCGCCCTGGCCATGGAGACCGCCGGCCTGCCGAAGTTCCGCCGCTTCGGCGGCTACGGCGCCTATTCGGAGGGCTGGGGCCTCTACGCCGAGCGGCTGGGCAAGGAGATGGGCTTCTACCAGGACCCATACTCGGACTTCGGCCGGCTCTCGACCGAGGCCTGGCGCGCCGTGCGCCTGGTCACCGACACCGGCCTGCATGCCAAGCGGTGGACGCGCGAACAGGCCATCGCCTTCTTCCGCGAGAACACCCTGCTCAGCGAGCGGGACATCGTGAAGGAGGTCGAGCGCTACCTGTGCAATCCGGGCCAGGCGACCAGCTACAAGACCGGCGAGCTGAAGATCATGGCCCTGCGGAGCAAGGCGAAGGCGGCGCTGGGCGCGAAGTTCGACATCCGTCAGTTCCACGACGCCGTGCTGCGTGACGGGGCCTTGCCACTCGACGTGCTGGGCGAGCAGGTGGAGGCGTGGATGGCCACTCAAGGATAATTCTCCCCACAAGCGAAGCGCGCTGGGGAGGGGGACCACGCGGAGCATGGTGGAGGGGTCAGCGCCGGACTCCCCGGACTCCCCGGACGTCAGGATGAGGCCGTTCGCGTTCGTGCTGCCCCCTCCACCGCCCTTCGGGCGGTCCCCCTCCCCGGCTTCGCGGGGAGGATAGAGATTGGAGTGACGCCACGGCGCCATTGAAGCCCCCTCCCGCCCGCCGCATCATCGGCCTGGACAGGAGCCGCCGATGACCGCCGAGACCGTCACCTACGAGGTCGCCGACCATGTCGCGACCATTACCCTGAACCGGCCCGAGCAGCGCAATGCGCTGAACTGGGACGCCTATGCGAAGCTGGAACAGTACCTGCGCAAGGCGGTCACCGACCCCGAGGCCCGCTGCGTGATCGTCACCGGCGCGGACCCCGCCTTCTGCTCCGGCGACGACGTGCGCGAGATCATGGCCGGGCCCAAGGCGGTTTCGGCCGACACGACGCCGGTGGTGCGCCACAGGCCCACCCCCGCGGCCATGGCGGCGCTCGAATGCGACAAGCCGATGATCGCGGCGGTCAACGGCGCGGCCATCGGCTGGGGCATGGAGCTGGCCCTCTACGCCGACATCCGCATCGCCTCGGAGCAGGCGAAGTTCAGCGAGATGTTCATCAAGCGCGGCCTGGTCTGCGACGTGGGCGGCTTCTATCGCCTGCCGTCGATCGTCGGCCCGGCCAAGGCCGCCGAGCTGCTGTTCACCGGCGACGTGATCACCGCAGCGGAGGCCCTGCGCATCGGCCTGGTCAGCGAGGTGACGCCGCACGCCGAGCTGCTGCCGCGCGCCAGGGCGCTGGCGGCGAGGATCGCGGTCAATCCGCCGCTGGCCCTGCGCTACATGAAGGAGGGCCTGCGCCGCGGGACCTACGGCGACCCGCGCGAGCTCGGCGGCTGGGCCATCGAGACCATCCGCGCCCTGATGAAGACCGAGGATCACAAGGAGGGCGTGGCCAGCTTCCTGGAAAAGCGCGAGCCGGTGTTCAAGGGATGGTGACAGGCGAGGACATGGACCGAAGGTCCGTGTCCCCTAAACCCGCGCAGCTCGCTTGGGGGACACGGACCTTCGGTCCATGTCCCCGGCTCGCTCACCCGGCCGGCCACTGGGACAGGATCGTCGCCGCGTCGAAGTAGTCGCGCCAG
>DAORNX010000013.1:0-1067 GCA_035441225.1 Caulobacter sp. | reverse complement strand
TCACCCGGCCGGCCACTGGGACAGGATCGTCGCCGCGTCGAAGTAGTCGCGCCAGTAGGTGATCCGGCCGTCACGCACCTCGAACACCCCGGTCACCGGCAGTTCGACCCATTTGTCGGCCAGGCGGTGGCGATCGAGCCGTTCGAGGATGACCACCGGGCCCGCCGCGGCTTCCCGCAGGATCTGGAAGTCGTTCTCGAGCGTCGGGGCGAAGAACGGCTCCAGCACGGCGCGGATGCCCGCCGGACCCTGGACCGCGCCCAGCGGCGGCGGGTTGATGTAGGCGCAATCCTCGGCCACGAGCACGAGGCCGGCGTTGTAGTCGAGCCGCTCCATGGCTGTCAGGAACTGGCGGACGGTTTCGGCGGGGGACCGGGACATGGCGTCTCCTCTGGGCGATGGACGCAATCTCGGGCGGCGCGGCCGCCGGCTCAATTACCTGCCAGGTCGTGGGCGGCTACCTGAAGGGGACACGTCCCTTCGGTACATGTCCCCGGGCGCGAAAAAGCCCCGGACCATGCGGGCCGGGGCTCGTTCCGTTCGGCGGGCGCGAGAGGAGGACTATTCCTCGCCGGTGGCCGGGGCGTCTTCCTTGCGGGCCATCTGGCGCTCGGCGATGCGGGCCGACTTGCCGCGACGATCGCGCAGGTAATAGAGCTTGGCGCGACGGACGACGCCGCGACGCTTCACTTCGATGCTTTCGATCATCGGCGACATGATCGGGAACACCCGCTCAACGCCTTCGCCGAAGCTGATCTTGCGGACCGTGAAGCTCTCGTGCAGGCCGGCGCCCTGGCGGGCGATGCAGACGCCTTCGTAGGCCTGAACGCGCTCGCGCTCGCCTTCCTTGATCTTCACGTTCACCCGGACGGTGTCGCCCGGCTGGAAATCGGGGGTGGTGCGGAGGGCGGCGAGGCGTTCGCTCTCGGCCTTCTCCAGTTCCTTGATGATGTTCGCGGCCATCGTGGTCTTCCTTCGGTTCGTCGGGCTTCAACTGCCCTTTGGTTGTCGATTGGCGAGGTGGGCTTCCCAGAGGTCGGGCCGCCGCTCGCGGGTCGTCTCGTTAC
>DAORNX010000012.1:12110-14864 GCA_035441225.1 Caulobacter sp. | reverse complement strand
CCGGTCACTCCGGACAGTCCGGCGCAGACCCTCCACCATGCTCCGCGTGGTCCCCCTCCCCGGCTTCGCGGGGAGGATCGTCGCAACACTTCCCCACCCTCGTTCCGCCCGATACTACTTCCGCCGCGTATCTGTTTTGGGGGGAGTCACCATGCGTGTTCTGACGGTTCTCGGCCTGGCGGCCGCCCTGGCGTTCGGCGGCTTCAGCGCCGCCTCCGCCGCTGACAAGCCCGCTGACGCCGCCGCCGGCAAGGCCCCCGACGCCGACCTGCCGCCCTTCCCCGCCGACGCCAAGGTCAAGCAGGTCACCCACGTCGCCGGCAAGACGCTGAGCTACACGGTCACGGTCGGCTCGCTGCCGGTGCGCGACGACAAGGGCAAGGTCATCGCCGAGGTGGTGTTCACCTCCTACGTGCTGGACGGCCCGCGCAATCCGAACCGGCCCGTGACCTTCGCCTTCAACGGCGGCCCGGGCGCGGCCAGCGTCTATCTCAACCTCGGCGCCATCGGCCCCAAGCGCGTGCAGTTCGGCGCCCAGGGCGACGCACCGTCCGACTCGGCCGCGTTGCAGGACAACCCCTACACCTGGCTGGACTTCACCGACCTGGTGTTCATCGACCCGGTCGGCACCGGTTTCTCGCGCTCGCGGACCACGCCGGAGGAGAGCAAGAAGGCCTTCTTCGGGGTCAAGCAGGACATCGCCTACCTGTCGCGCATCGTCTATGACTGGCTGCTCAAGAACGAGCGGATGACCTCGCCGAAATACATCACCGGCGAAAGCTACGGCGGCTTCCGCGGCCCGCGCCTGACCCATTATCTGCAGACCGAACTGGGCGTCGGCATCAACGGCGTGGTGCTGGTCTCGCCGTTCTTCGACGGCACCAGCTGGTCGGGCGGCGACTTCTCGCCGATGCCCTGGGCCGTGACCCTGCCCTCGATGGCCGCGGCCCACTACGAGCGCCAGGGCAAGGCGCTGTCGCCGGAGCAGATGGCCGACGTCGAACACTATGTCCGCACCGAATTCCTGACCGACTTCATGGCCGGGCGGACCAACCAGCCGGCGCTAGAGCGGATCATCAAGCGGGTCACCGCCTACACCGGCCTGCGCGAGTCGGTGGTGCGCCAGATGGGCGGGCGGATCGACAGCCGCGCCTTCCTGCGCGAGCTCTACCGCGACGAGGGGCGCATCGGCAGCTGGTACGATTCCAACGTCACGGCCTGGGACCCCTACCCCTGGGCGCCGAACCAGCGCAGCGGCGACCCGATCCTCGACGCCCTGATCGCGCCCACGACCAGCGCCATGGTCGACTTCGTCACCCGCGTCGTCGGCTGGAAGATCGAGGCCCGCTACAACGCCCTCAGCGACGCGGTGAACGAGGCCTGGGAGGACGAGCTGCCGACCATCGAGGCGGTGTCGGCCTTCCGCAAGGCGCTGGCCAACGATCCGAAGATGAAGGTGCTGATCGTCCACGGCTACGACGATCTCAGCTGCCCCTACTTCGCCTCGCGCATCGTCATCGACCAGCTGCCGCCCATGGGCAATCCGGGCCGGGTGCAGCTGAAGGTCTATCCGGGCGGGCACATGTTCTACAGCCGCCCCGACAGCGGCGCGCAGATGCGGCAGGACGTGATGGCGATGTACGGGGCGGGGTGAGGCACAAGGAGGACATGCACTTCAGTGCGTGTCCCCGTCAGCGGCGAAGCGGCGAGGGACACGCACTGAACTGCATGTCCCTGGCTGTCGTCACGCCCCCGCGAACAGCAGGCGGCCGCCGTCCATGTCGGGGCGGAGGGCGTTGAGGTCCGCCTGGGAGACCGCGAAACAGCCGAACGAGCGGCCCAGCTTGCCCTGCGAAGCCAGGTAGGCCGGCTCGCAGTAGTCCGCCGCGTGGACGATGATCGCCCGGTCGCGGACCTCGGAATTGGTCGGGTCCAGCCCGTCCAGCAGGACATTGGGCCCATGCTTGGAGCCCCAGGCCTGGCCCGCGGTCAGATAGGCGCCAATCGACGAGGCGTTCGACTCCGGGACATTGGAAAAGCGCTGGGCGTAGCCGGTGTGGGCCGGATCGGAGCCGCGGCCGTGCGCCGTACGGAAGGCGGTCGCCTTGCCGGTGACCAGATCCAGCCGGAACAGGCGCGGACGGCTCGAATGGGCCTGGAAGTCGACGATGTAGATGCGGTCCTGGCGCTCGATCCGGTCGCCGTGGCGCTTGAGCGCGTCCAGCGCCGCGTGCATCAGCGGACGGCGGATCAGATAGTCAGGATCGAGCACCGGGCCGAGGGCGACGGGGGGCGGCGGCGGAACGGCGAGCGGCTGGGGCGACACGGAAATCGGTCCGGGGCCAGCTTGTGCGACCAGCGACGACTTCGGCGTCGAGGTGGCGCAGGATGCGGTCAGGGCCGCCAGGCCGACGATCAGGCCCCGTCGGGAAAGACGTTCGTCCAGCTCTCTCAAGATGGCTACTCCGCTTGGCGCCCCCGCGCGGCAAGCCGGCTCGATAGCCCACCGACCGTCGGATGCGAACCGGGTTTTGTGTCGCACCCGCTCACTTTCCCGACAGTGGTCAGATCGCGGGCGCCCCGAGCGCGGCCTGCAAACGGCCGGCCAGATCGCCTTTCGCGGCAGCCTCGACCCGCTCCAGCCCTAGCCAGGCGGCCATGCGCGCGAGCTCCGCGGCGAGGGCGGCCGGCGTGTCCGATCCGGCTTCCGGCTCGGCGTGCGCGGCCTGCACAAGCAGCGCCCCGGCCTGCCGG
>DAORNX010000012.1:0-11876 GCA_035441225.1 Caulobacter sp. | reverse complement strand
CCCTGGACCTTCACCGGCGTCAGCTCGCCGGCCTCGACCAGCTCGCTCACCGCCCGGCGGGCGCCGTCGAGCGGCAGGCGATAGTAGTCGCGCAGGTCCGCCTCGGTGTCCACGCCCATGGCCCGGGCCGAGCGCCGCACCAGCTCCCGCTGCGCGTCGGCCTCGGTCGGCGTGGGCAGGTCGATGATCGCCGCCGGCAGCGCCCGTTCCGTCAGGTCGTAGACCCGCTCGAACCCGCGGCGGGTCGCCGTGGTCAGGTAGCCGGTCCAGAACAGCCACTCGAGCGCGCGCTTGCCCTCGGACCAGCTCCACCAGCCGGGCTGGCCACGCGGGCCCGTGGCGAAGTCGCCGCCGGTCACCGGGCCGCGCTTCTCGATCTCGTCCAGGATGCCGTCGATGTAGTCCCGCCGCTCGCGGCCGAAACGGGCGAGGCCCGTCCAGGTCTCGCCGGCCTCGGCCCGGGCCATGCGCCAGCGCAGCAACGGCTGCATCTCCAGCGGCAGCAGCGACGCCTCGTGGCCCCAGTATTCGAACAGGGTGCGCTTCCTGCCCCATGCCTCGGCCTCCAGCACCGCCTGCGGATAGTCGCCCAGCCGCGAGAAGGCCGGCAGGTAGTGGGTGCGGGTCAGCACATTGACGCTGTCGATCTGGATCACGCCCAGCCGCCCGGCGACCTTGCCGAAGTGGCGCTTGCCCGGCGCCGGGTGGCGGCGCGACTCGGCGAAGCCCTGGGCCGTCAGGGCGATGCGGCGGGCCTGCTTGAGGGAGAGGTCGAATTTCGGGGTCATTGCGTGGTTCGACACGCGCTCTTCGAGCGCTGCTCACCATGACGTGGGGCGCTACCGCACGTCATCCTGAGCAGGCCCGCAGGGCCGTGTCGAAGGACGCACGCCATCATTGGTGATCCAGCACCGGCTTGGGCCTGTAGGGCGCCTCCAGCGTCGCGACCTCGTCGCCGCCGAGCGCGACGTCCAGCGCCGACAGGGCCTCGGTCAGGTGGTTCAGCTTCGAGGCGCCGATGATCGGGGCCGTAACCGCCGGATTGCGCAGCACCCAGGCCAGGGCGACCTGCATGTTCGAGAGCCCCCGCGCGCCGGCGATGGCCTCGACCGCGTCGACCACGGCGAAGTCGGCGTCCTGATAGTAGAGACGCGGGGCGAACTCATCGGTGCGGGCCCGTTCGGTATTGCCCTCGCCGACCTTGCTGCGGCCGCCGGCCAGAAAGCCGCGCGCCAGCGGCGACCAGGGAATCACGCCTATCCCCTCGGCCTTGCACAGCGGCAGCATCTCCCGCTCTTCCTCGCGATAGACGAGGTTGTACTGAGGCTGCATGGAGACGAACTTCGTCCAGCCGTTCTGCGCGCTCACGCTGAGCATCTTCGCGAACTGCCAGGCGTACATCGACGAGGCCCCGATGTAGCGGGCCTTGCCGGCCTTCACCACGTCATGCAGCGCCTCGAGCGTCTCCTCGACCGGCGTGTCGTAGTCGAAGCGGTGGATCTGGAACAGGTCGACATGGTCGACGCCCAGCCGCGTCAGGCTGGCGTCGATCGCGCTCATGATGTGCTTGCGCGACAGGCCCCTGTCGTTCGGGCCGGGTCCCATCGGGAAGTTGACCTTGGTGGCGATGACCACCTCGTCGCGGCCGGCCGCGAATTCCTTGAGCAGCTTGCCGGTGACCACTTCGCTCTGGCCCAGCGAGTACATGTTGGCCGTGTCGAAGAAGTTGATCCCGCCCTCGATGGCCGCGCGGAAGAACGGCCGGGCGTCCTCCTCCTCCAGCACCCACGGCCGCCAGGACTTGCTGCCATAGGTCATGCAGCCCAGGCAGAGGCGGGAGACCTTGAGGCCGGTCTTGCCGAGGCGGACGTATTCCATCGTGCTCTCCTCGCGGCCGTCGTGACACGCCGCCGCTTCCTGTCGCATATAGCCCCCGTTCCGGCCCGAACGTGGCGGCAGCGAGAGTGACGACCTTGACGGCTTTGACAAGCAGCGACGTTCCGGAAACCCAGCGCGGCGGGGCCGCCGCCGACCGGGCCTTCCGGCTGCACTGCCTCAACCGCGACAGCACCAACGGCGCCCTGCTGAAATACCGCGACTGGCAGGGCTACATGGTCACCGGCCAGCATTCGGGGACCCACTGGATCAAGTGGATGCTGAGCCACGCCATCGCCGCCCAGTATGGCGTCGAGCCGCCGCGCTACTTCAACAACGCGTCCTCCAACGAGATCATCGGCCATCCGAAGCACAGGCGGGTGCACGGCGACCTGCCCCGCATCGCCAGCTCGCACTCGATCCCGCCCTACGCCCTCGACCGCAGGTGGGTGCGGGCGCTGCTGCCGGTTCCGCCCTATGGCGTGGTGGTGCGCAACATCCGCGACGTGATGATCTCGAATTACGAGAAGTGGCGGGGGACCGACCGCAAGACCTACGACGTGCCCTTTTCGCGCTATGTGGCGGGCGATCCGACCGGCAAGGCCTATGTCTGCGACGTCTGGTGGTACGTCCACTTCCTCAACCGCTGGGGCGAGGTGGCCAGCCGTTTCCCGGCCGAGACCCTGGTGATCCGCTACGAGGACTTCCAGGCGGATCGCCGCGCGGCTCTGGAGCGGCTGGCCAGGCACCTTGGCCTGACCCTGTCGGCCGCGGCGCTGGACGCGGGCGCGGCGGCGGGGGCCAAGGACGTCATGGCGGGCCACCAGGACCCGAACATCGACGAGAAGCCCCTGCGCATGGACGGCGTGAAGGCGGCGACGTTCTCGGACGCCGACGAGGCCATGCTGCGCGGCATCCTCGATCGCAACCTCAGGCACGACTTCGGCTATGGCTACCTCGGCGCGCCGCGAGGCTTCCAGGCCTAGCGGTGCAGCCGGCCATCGGCGACGGCTTCGGGCTCGAAGCGGAAGATCACCGATGGGTCGGGCTTCGCCACGGTCTTGCACAGCTTCTCCGGCAGGGTGGCGTGCAGAATCCAGCGCAGCACGTTCAGCCGGGCCGCCTTCTTGTGGTCCGCGCGGACGCAGGTCCACGGCGCCTGGTCGCTGTCGGTGCGCTTGAGCATCTCGTCGCGCGCCGCCGTGTAGTCGTCCCATTTCTCCTGGGCCACCTCGTCCAGCGGGCTGGTCTTGAACACCTTCAGCGGGTCGGTGCGCCGGGCCTTGAGGCGCTTGGCCTGGGTGTCGGCGGAAATGTCGAGCCAGAACTTGAGCACGCGCGTTCCGCTGGCGACCAGCATCCGTTCGAAGTTCGGCACCTCGCGCAGAAACTCCTCCTGCTGGTCCGGCGTGCTGAACCCCATGACGCGCTCGACGCCCGCCCGGTTGTACCAGGAGCGGTTGAAAAGCACGAACTCACCGGCCGCCGGCAGGTGGGCGACGTAGCGCTGGAAGTACCATTGCGTCTGTTCCCGGTCGGACGGCTTGGGCAGGGCGACGACCCTGGTTTCGCGGCGCGACAGGGGCGCGATGACCCGGGCGATCGTGCCGTCCTTGCCGGCCGCGTCACGGCCCTCGAAGATCGTCAGGATTTTCCGGCCATCCTTCATGGCCAGCTGCTGGGCCCCGATCATGGCGATCTGCAGGGTCCGCAGTTCCGCGTCATATGCATCATTGTCCATGCCCGACCCTACCGCCGGACCCGGTCCGGCGGCTAGAAGAGTCCGATGATCCGTCTTCACGTTCCCGATGACCTCGCCGCCGGCGCCGATGTGACCCCGTCGCCCGACCAGGGCCGCTACCTGACCACGGTCATGCGGCTGGCCGTGGGTGCGGAGGTGCTGCTGTTCAACGGCCGCGACGGCGAGTGGCGGGCGACGCTGGTCGAGGCCGGCAAGCGGACCTGCCGGCTGGCCGTCGCCGCGCGGACCCGGCCACAGGTCACGGGCCCCGACCTTGAACTGGTCGTGGCGCTGGTCAAGCGGGCGCGGCTGGAGACGATCATCGAAAAGGCCGCCGAGCTCGGCGCCCGGCGCGTGCGCCTGGCCGTGACGCGGCGGACCAACGCCGACCACACCAATGTCGCGCGGCTGCAGGCCATCGCCGTGGAAGCCGCGGAACAGACCGGACGGCTGGACGTCCCCGAGATTGTGCCGCCGGAAAAGCTCGACCGCCTGCTCGACGGCTGGGATCCATCGCGCCGGCTGATGTTCTGCGACGAGGGCGGCGGGGTCCCACCGGCGCTGCTTGCGCTCAGCACTCCCCGCCTGGGCGGGGAGGATTGTCGGAAGGGCGCCATCCTGATCGGTCCGGAAGGCGGATTCGCACCTGAGGAAGGCGAGCGCCTGCGGGCCCTGCCCTTCGTCACCGCCGTGTCCCTCGGTCCAAGAATCCTGCGCGCCGACACCGCGGCCATCGCCGCCCTGACGCTCTGGCAGGCGGCGCTGGGCGACTGGCGATAACAACGCCCGTCACGAAGCCTTGCGCCAAGCGTGATTGTCTCCCACCTGCACTTGAGCGTATTGATCGCGCCCGGTCGGGGAAGGGGCCTCCCTAACCACTGCAAAATGCCTGGGGAGGCACAGCGATATGGCCACGACCGTCCGTGACGACAGGCCCCTGACACTCGACGACCTGACCGGCTGGTTCGCCTCCGGCAGCAAGCCCGCCAGCCAATGGCGGGTCGGGGCGGAGCATGAAAAGTTCGGCTTTCATCTGAAAACCCACGCGCCGGTGCAGTATGGCGGGCCCGACGGCATCGAGGCGATGCTCAGGGGTCTGATGCGATTTGGCTGGGAAGGCGTCTACGAGGATCGCGCCGACGGCGGCCGGACCCTGATCGCGCTGGAACGCAACGGCGCCAGCGTCAGCCTCGAGCCGGGCGGCCAGTTCGAGCTCAGCGGCGCGCCGCTGAGCTCGATGCACGAGATCTGCGAGGAGACGGGCAGCCACCTGCAGGAGGTCAAGCAGGTGGCCGATGAACTGGGACTCGGCTTTCTCGGCCTTGGCTTCCATCCGACCCTGAGGCGCGAGGACGCCGCGATCATGCCCAAGGGGCGCTACGTGATCATGCGGCGCTATATGCCCAAGGTCGGCGGCATGGGCCTGGACATGATGTTCCGCACCTGCACGGTCCAGGCCAATCTCGACTTCAGCTCCGAAGCCGACATGGCGGCCAAGTTCCGCACCAGCCTGGCGCTGCAGCCGATCGCCACCGCCCTGTTCGCCAATTCCCCGTTCACCGAGGGCAAGCCCAACGGCTTCCTGTCGGCCCGCGCCAACGTCTGGACCGACACCGATCCCGACCGCACGGGCATGCTGGACTTCGTCTTCGAGGACGGCTTCGGCTTCGAGCGCTATGCGCGCTACGCCCTCGACGTGCCGATGTATTTCGTCAAGCGCAAGGGCCTCTACATCGACGTGGCCGGCCGGTCGTTCCGCGACTTCATCGATGGAAAACTGGACGAGGTTCCCGGCGACCGCGCGACGCTCAAGGACTGGGTCGACCACACCAGCACCATCTTCCCGGAAGTGCGGCTGAAGACCTATCTGGAGATGCGTGGCGCGGACGGCGGTCCGTGGAGCCGGCTGTGCGCCCTGCCCGCCCTGTGGACCGGCATCTTCTACGACGGGGCCGCCCTGGCCGCGGCCTGGGACCTCTGCAAGGCCTGGACTCCGGAAGACCGGGAGGCCGTTCGACGCGACGTCAATCGTCTGGGTCTGAAGGCGACGGTCGCCGGCCGCTCGGTGCAGGACGTGGCCAGGGACATGATCGCCATCAGCAAGGAAGGCCTCAAGCGCCGCGCCCGGCTCGACGGGGGCTTCCTCGACGAGACCACCTATCTGGGCGAGCTCGAGGCGATCGCCGACAGTGGACTGACCCCGGCGGAACGGCTGCTTGAGAAGTTCCACGGCCCCTGGCAGGGCGACATCAGCCGCGTGTTCGAGGAGTGCGCGTACTAGGACTTCCTCCCTCCCTTTCCATGGGGAGAGTGAATGGGTTCAGACGTATGGCGGATCATGCGCCGGGACATGGCGCACCGGCGCGGGCGTCTCGAACTCGAAGTCCACATGTTCAGCCGCGAAAGCGATGAAGCCGGTGATCGCCGCGCCGTCGTCGAACGGCTGGTCGTAGGACCAGGCCACGTCCTCGACGACCTTGGCGTCGCGCATGATCGTGTACCAGGTCGCCAGGCCGAGCCAGGGATCGCTGGTGGCATGATCGTTGGGCCGCAACACCGACGTCTGCACGTCCTCGCGCGGAAAATAGCAGACGGGAGGCTGGCCCCGTTCGGTCAGAAACAGGGCCTTCTCGCTGTCGGCGACCTCGTGGCCCTCGAACAGGGCCCGCGCCCGGCCGCCCACGGCGCTGACCGTGACCGGGGCGCCTGAAATCTCGTCCGTCATGGCGGCGTCCTCCTGGCAGGGATAACGCGGCGGCCACAGGTCGGCTCCCGAATGACGCGCGCGGCAAGGCCTTGCTTGTGAAACCGGCCAGCGCATGATTTTCTCGCGCTCAAATCGCGGCGGTTCGGGGGGAATCTTGCCGTCTTCCGTCCGCGCGGGGCCATAGAGTCACAGGGTAGGCAGTATGAATATCGTTATCGCGCTGGGGATCCTCGTGACCCTGGCCACGGGCATCCCGGTGCTGCTCCAGATGCGGGCGCACCCGAAGGGCCTCTTCATCCTCTTCTTCGCGGAGATGTGGGAGCGGTTCTCCTACTACGGGATGCGCGGCATCCTCATCTTCTACCTCACGCAACATTTCCTGTTCAAAGACGACTACGCGAGCGGCCTGTACGGGTCCTACACCTCGCTGGTCTACCTGCTGCCCCTGCTCGGCGGCATCCTGGCCGACCGGTACATCGGCACGCGCAAGGCCATTGCCTTCGGCGCGCTGCTGCTGGTGGCCGGCCATGGCATGATGGCCATCGAGGGCCAGCCGGCGAAGCAGACCCTCAACTACCAGGGCGCGGCCTACGAAATGCAGGTCGAGGGCCGCGGCTCCGATCGCAAGGTCTGCATCCAGGTCGGCCAGGGCTGCCACGCCTTCGGCGCGGGCGAGAACGGCGCACTGGTGATCAAGGATCTGCCGGCCGCCTCCCCGCTGCCCGCCAGCCTGCCGCAGGGCTCCTACGAGATGAAGGAGACGCGCGACGCGACCTACGTGAACATCTTCTTCCTGGCGATCTCGCTGATCATCATGGGCGTCGGCTTCCTGAAGCCGAACATCTCCACGATCGTCGGCCAGCTCTATCCGGAAGGCGATCCGCGCCGCGACCCGGGCTTCACCCTCTACTACTACGGCATCAACATGGGCGCCTTCTGGGCCTCGGTGCTGTGCGGCTATCTCGGCCAGACCTATGGCTGGGGCTGGGGCTTCGGTCTGGCCGGCGCCGGCATGCTGCTCGGCTACCTGGCCTTCGTGCTCGGCAAGCCGCTGCTCGAGGGCCACGGCGAGCCGCCCAATCCGGTGAGCCTGGCCAAGCCCGTCGTCGGCCCGCTGAACCAGGAAGGCCTGATCTATATCGGCGGCATCCTCGGCGTGGGCCTGGTCTGGATGCTGGTGCAGAGCAACGCCATCGTCGGCCTGGTGCTGAGCCTCAGCATCGTCGCCTCGCTGATCGCCATCGTCCTGATCATCGCCTTCGTCTGCAAGACCTGGGTCCAGCGCCAGCGCATGATGCTGGCGATGATCCTGATCTTCGGCGCCGTGGTGTTCTTCACCCTGTTCGAGCAGGCGGGCACCTCGCTCAACCTGTTCGCCGACCGCAACGTCGACCTGTCGCTGATCAGTTCGCCCTTCACCCTGGACCTGTTCGGCCAGAGCTTCTTCTTCGGCACCCGTGACATGGTGCTGGCCGCCGGCGTGCCCGACAACGTGCGCTGGATCGACATGGGCATCACCGCCGCCCAGACCCAGTCGTTCAACGCCGGCTTCATCCTGATCTTCGCCCCGGTGTTCGCGGCGATGTGGCTGTTCCTGGGCAAGCACAACCGCGACCCCAACCCGGTGATGAAGTTCGGCCTGGGCCTGGTGCAGGTCGGCCTCGGCTTCATGGTCATCGTCTGGGGCGCGGGAATGGCCAACTCGGCCTACCAGATGCCGCTGATCATGCTGGGGGTGCTGTACCTGCTGCACACCACCGGCGAGCTGTTCCTGTCGCCGGTCGGCCTGTCGGAAATCACCAAGCTGTCGATGCCCTCGGTGGTGTCGTTCATGATGGCCGTGTGGTTCCTGTCCAGTTCGATCGCCCAGTACGTCGGCGGCATCATCGCCGGCGCCATGGGCACCGAGACGGTCGGCGGACAGGTGCTCGACCCGAAGGGCGCCCTGGCCACCTCGCTCGACGGCTTCGGCAAGCTCGGCTGGGCCGGCATCGGCGTGGGCGTGTTCTTCATCCTGATCAGCTTCCTGGTGAAGAAGTGGGGCCATGTCGGCGTCGACGGGACGCCGCACGCTGAGATCGATGGCGACCGGCAGTCGATGCCGCACTGATCGCCTGATCCTCACTGAAACGGCGAAGGGCCCCGGGAGCGATCCCGGGGCCCTTCTTCGTCGGCCGCCTCCCAGGGGCTCGGAAGACGGCTGGCGAGTGCCGAGCGTCAGCCGAACTGCTTGCGCAGGCGGATGTAGATCAGCGGCTGGTTGTCGTACTGGCGCACCTCGCGGCCACTCAGCGGCGTCAGGTTGCGCGGGCCGGAATAGAACTCCTGCTGGCGTTGCAGGTCGCGCGAGGTGGCGTTCTGGATCTGCAGCAGCCAGCTGATGTCCGGCGTCGGCTTCCACTCGATGTAGGGCGCCACGAAGGTGCGCAGCTTGACCGTCTCGATCCGGTTGAAGCGATAGTAGGTCTCGCTCCAGCCGCCATAGACCTCGACGCCCCAGTTGATCTTCCAGGCCGGCAGGTCCTGGGTGAAGGCCAGGTCCCAGTCCTGCGGATGGCGACCGGAAATCGAGCGCGTCTCGAAGGTCGTCGGATCGACCACCTCGGTGTCGCGCTTGATCGCGCTGCCCTTCAGAAGGCCGCCGGTGACCCCAAGGCGGTCGAGCGGCAGCTGGAAGTCGACGGCGATGGCGTCGATCGAGCCCTCGCCGATGTTCCCGGGATGATCGAACCGGGTGCAGGCCAGCGAATCGGTGTCGGGCTGGCCGCCCGGCAGCAGCGGACAGGTCGACAGCACCACTTCGGGCGTGCGGTCGATCACGTCGGTCAGTTCGGTATGGCGCAGCGTCAGGGTCACCGACCCCTTGGTCCAGAACCGGCGCTCATAGGCGATTTCCGCCACCCAGGCCTGCTCCGGGTTGAGATCGGGATTGCCCGTGGCGATGCCGCCGCCGGAATTGATCTGCGAACTGGCGACGAAGTCGCCGAAGTTCAGCTGGCCGACCTCGCGCTCCAGGCGCGCGCGGATCTGGTTGGCCGGATTGGGCGACCAGGTCGCCACCAGCCGCGGCTTGGCGAAGACGAGGGTCTTCTCCAGCGTGACGTCGCCCTCGGACGAGATGCGCGACCCCTCGATGCGCAGGCCGCCCTCGAGGGTCAGGGTCGTATAGGGCTTCCACGTCGCCTGGCCGAACACTTCGCCACGGCGCTCCTCGACGGTGACGTTGGCGGCCGGGAGGGCGATCGGGACGCCGTTCGAGCTGTAGCTGGTCTCGCTCTCGAGCCAGTTGAAGGCGGCCTCGCCGCCGGTCTCGAACGACAGCCGGTCCGACTGGACAAAACTCAGCGTCGCCCGGCCGATGGTCTCGCCGAGCGTGCGGCTGTTGGAAAACAGCTCCTCGTCGGGCGCGACGCGGAACACCAGGTTGAAGTCGTTGGTCTTCAGTTGCTGGATGAACAGGGTCTCGATCTTGGTCCGCGGGCCCAGGTCGCGACCGTAGCGCAGGCCGACCTCGCCCTCGATCCGCTCCTCGAGCTCCCGGTCGGTCGCGACGGCCGGACTGGTGGTGTAGACGTCGCGCTCGCCGAAATAGAAGCGCTGGAAGAACAGCCGGCCGTTGACGCGGAACTTGCCACCGGCCAGCGGCGTCTCGTAGGCGGCGGTGCCCACGGCCTGCTCGCCATCGCCCTCGGACGTCATGTTGGCCCGGTCGGTGATGACCCCGGCCGGGTCGCGGCCGATCAGCGGACCGTCGCCGGAGCCATCGTCGGTGAAGCCGGCGATGACGAACGAGCCCTCGAGGGTCCGGCCATTGCCGCGCCGCACGCCCTCAAGCCGCAGGGCCGGGGCCTGGCGACCATCCCAGACGAAGGTGTTGGCCACGCCGATCAGGCCGGTGACCGAATCGCCGGACTTGACCACCACATTGGCGAGGATGGTCTTGCCCTGCATGTCGATGCCGGGCGCGCCCCCGCGGATGACATCGATCCGCTCGACCTGGCTGGCCGGAATCCGCCGCAGGATGCTCTGCAGGTCGTCGCTCTTGGTGGTCGGGCGCTGGCCGTCGACCAGCACGTTGCCGGCCGCGCCGGCGAAGCCGCGCACGCTGTCGCCCTGGTCGAACACGAACCCCGGAATGCGGGTGATCATGTCGAAGGCGGTTGTCGGCTGGGCGGCGGAGAAGAAGGCCGGCGGATAGGAGATCACGCCCTCCTGCCCCGCCGCGGCGATCGGCGGCGATGCGGCGGCGATCTCCGGCGAACCGGCGAGAAGCGCGAGCAACAGGACCTGGCTCATTTGGCGTCCCCCATATGGCCCCCCGGCCCTGAACTGGGGCGAAGGTGACCGGCGAGCGCCGCCGGGGCACGTTACAAGCCTGAAATGTGGATTAATTCGGTGTCAGGATTGGCGTAGGCGTGAGCCGTCAGACCGCTGTCCCGCCGACCGTCAGCCCGGTGATCTTCAGCGACGGCTGGGCCACGCCGACCGGCACGCCCTGGCCGCCCTTGCCGCAGACGCCGATGCCCGGGTCCATGGCGAAGTCGTCGCCGATCATGGTGATGCGGGTCAGGGCGCTGGGGCCGTCGCCGATCAGACTGGCGCCCTTGACCGGCGTGGTCAGCCTGCCGTCCTCGATCAGCCAGGCCTCGGTGCACTGGAACACGAACTTGCCGTTGGTGATGTCGACCTGGCCGCCGCCGAGGTGGGCGCAGAAGATGCCCCGTTTCGTCGAGGCGATCATCTCGGCCTGGCTGTCCCTGCCGCCGAGCATGCCGGTGTTGGTCATCCGCGGCATCGGCATGTGGGCGTAGGACTCGCGCCGGGCGTTGCCGGTGGGGCTGAGGCCCATCAGCCGGGCGCTCATGCGGTCGTGCATGTAGCCGACAAGGATGCCGTCCTCGATCAGGATCGTCCGCGAGGTCGGGGTGCCTTCGTCATCAACGGTCAGCGAACCGCGGCGGCCCGGAATCGAGCCGTCGTCGAACACCGTGACGCCCGGCGCGGCGACGCGCTCGCCGATGCGGCCGGAGAAGGCCGAAAGGCCCTTGCGGTTGAAGTCGCCTTCCAGGCCGTGACCAACGGCCTCGTGCAGCAGCACGCCGTTCCAGCCCGGGCCGAGCACCACGTCCATCTCGCCGGCCGGACAGTCGACGGCGTCCAGGTTGACCAGCGCCTGGCCCAGGGCCTGCTCGACCTGTTCCTGCCACCTGTCGGGCGAGATCCAGGCCTCGAAGCCGGCCCGGCCGCCGGCGCCGGACACGCCCGTCTCGCGGCGGCCATCGCGCTCGACCGTAACCTGGACGTTGACCCGCACCAGCGGGCGAACATCGCGAATCAGCCGGCCGTCGGCGCGCAGGATCTCGACCGTGCGCCGCTCGCCGGCCATCGAGGCCATCACCTGGACCACACGGGGATCGCGGGCGCGGGCGAAGGCGTCGATCTCCTGCAGCAGGGCGACCTTGTCGGAGAAGCCGGGCGAGGCGACCGGGTCGTCCTCGCCATAGAGTTTCGTGTTTGTCGCGCGCGGCGCCTCTGCGGCGACTCCGGCGTAGC
>DAORNX010000011.1:762-15525 GCA_035441225.1 Caulobacter sp. | reverse complement strand
TGGAGGGGATGGTCAACCTGCCGCTGTTTGGGGGGCGGGGCGCGGTGCGGGCCGTGGCCTGGCGGGAGCAGGCCGGTGGCTACATCGACGACGCCGGCCTGGGCCTGACCAACGTCAACCGGACGGTGCGCCTGGGCGGTCGTCTGGCGGCGTCCGTCGAGCTGAACGACCGGTGGAGCCTGTCCGCCGGAATTGTCGGCCAGGCGATCGACTCGGCCGACACCCAGTACGCCCTGGCCGGGGAGCCCCCCTATACGCGGCGCAACAGCCTGCGCGAGCCGCACGACAACGACTTCGCCGAGATCAACGCCAGTCTCAGGGGCGATCTGGGCTGGGCGCGACTGAACTGGTCGACGGCCTTCGTCGATCACCGGCTCGACAGCCGTTACGACGCCACGATCGCGCCGCCGGTTCCGATGCCGCCCGGCCCGGCGGCGTTCGACGACGAGAACGGCATCGTCAGTGTCGTGACCGAAGCCACGCTGCTATCGCCCGCCGAGGCCCGTGTGGGCTGGCTGGCGGGCCTGTTCTACGCTCGCGCCCGCCAGGACGTGACCCTCTCGCTCGCTCGGCCGGGGGCCGGTGGCCCGCCCGCCCTGAACGAGAACCGGCGCGACCGGCTCGATGAGATCGCCGCCTTCGGAGAGGTCACGCTGCCGCTGGCCGACCGGCTCGAGCTGACCCTCGGCGGGCGGCTGTTCAATGTGGCGGGGCGGACTTCCAGCCGGATCGCGGCGTCCCCGGGCGCCGTCTCGATCTATCAGGGTTCCAGCCGCCAGACCGGACTGGCGCCCAAGATCCTGCTGGCCTGGCGTCCATCGTCGACGCGCCTGTGGTACCTCACCGCCGCGGAGGGCTACCGCGCCGGGGGGATCAACACGACCGGCGCGCCTGGGCAGCCGTTCTCCGCCCCCGGCGGGCCGCAGCCGTGGCGGCGCTACCAGGGCGACGAGCTGTGGAGTTTCGAGGCCGGCGGGCGGTTCCAGTGGCTGGACGGCCGCCTGCAGATGACCGTGGCGGCCTTCGAAGCCCGCTGGTCGAACATCCAGAGTGACCAGCTGCTCCCAAACGGCCTGCCGTTCACCGCCAACATCGGCGACGGCGTCAACCTCGGGATCGAGGTCGAGGGCGTCTATCGGGCCGGGGCGCTGGTGCTCACCGGCAACGCCCTGTTCAACGCCCCCGAGCTGGACAGGGCCAACGCCGGGTTCACCTCCCGGGGCGACCTGGCCCTGGCCGCGGTGCCCGAACTGTCGGGCGGTCTGTCCGCCCACTATGCCTGGCCGCTGGCCGGCGAACGGCTGTTCGCGCTCGACGCCCGCCTCGCCTACGTCGGACGGTCGACCCTGACCTTCGACGCGGCGACGTCACCGGACATGGGCGACTACCTGGACGGTCGGCTCGCCGGCAGCCTGGTCACTGATCACTGGACGCTCACCCTGGCGGTGACCAACCCGGCCGACAGTCGCGGCGACACCTTCGCCTATGGCAATCCGTTCACCCTGAAGGGGGCGCGGCAGATGACACCGCTGCGGCCGGTGACGGCGGAGATCACCGTCAGGGCCAGCTTCTGACGCCCCTGGCGATCGCCCCGCGCCCCCGCGATCTCGCCGGCAAATCGGCCGCTGTTCAAGCGCTTGCGTACGATGTACACTTTCCTGGTCGTCGGACGAACAGGGCGCCATCCCGGGGCGCCGTCGGGCGCGATGGGGATGGGTCGCGGCGGCGCCGAGGCGCGGCGGCCCAGGCAGGGAGGCGAGGGTGTCACATACGGATTCTGAACCGCGGCCGCCGGGAATGTGCCTGGCGGATATCCGGCGCTATCTGGGCGCGGACGGCAAGTCACCCGAGCGCGTGGCGGCGCTGCTCCAGGCGCACGGGATCGACGACGGGGCCGGCCGGTCCGACGCCCTGGTGCCGATCGATGTCTGCTGGCGGATCTTCACGGAGCACGCCGCGCTGATCGACGACGAGATGCACTGTGCGTTCGGGACACGGCTGAAGCCCGGTGGCACGAACCTGATCATCGCCAGGATGCTGCTCTGTCCGACGATCCACGAGGCCCTGTGCGCCTATGCCGAGGCGTCGGGGATCATCGTCCAGGAGCTGCAGGTCACCGTGGCCCGCCGCAAGGACGGCCTGTCGCTCAGGTGGCGGTCGGTCCACCCGGACAATCCGCTGCACCAGATCGTCCTGGAGGGCATGGCGGCGGTCTACTATTCGATCCTGTGCTGGATGGCCGGCGACGCCCTGCCGGTGCTGCGGGTTCGCGCCCCGGCCTCGCGGCGAAACGGCGCCTCGACTCTGCTGCACCTGATGGGGGCGCCGGTGGTCTACGGCGGCAATGATCTGGAGATCGTCTTCGCGCCCGAAGTCGCCCGGACCGCCGTGGGGTCGGTCGAGATCGGCGCCTGGCGCGACGGCGCCTACAGGGCGCTGTCGACCCTGGCCCGCCGGGTCCGGCCCAACACCCTGGGCGGCGCCTTCTCCGACAAGGTGCGGTCGGCGCTCCTCGACGGCGTCGACCAGGAGAGCGTCGCCCGGCGCTGGGGCGTCTCGACCAAGACCGTGGCCCGGCGGCTCGAGCAGGAGGGCTGCTCGTTCCGGCGGATCCGCGACGAGGTGCGGATGCAGAACTCCATGTGCCTGATTCACGCCGGACTGACGGTCGAACAGATCGGCGAAAGGCTCGGCTACGAGGACTCGCGCAGTTTCCGGCGCGCCTTCCGCCGCTGGTTCGGACTGAGCCCGTCCGCCTACCGCAGCCAACACGCGCCCGCCTGACCGGGGCCAGGCCGTCCGAAAGTGTCCGGTGCGGTCGGGGGCGTTCGCCCCTGTGCAGGCCGGAGGGGTTCGCCCAGGCTTCGTGATCAACACGGGACGTCGGCTGCGCCACAGCCGTGAAAGTTCCGGTCGCCCGCGGTGAGCGCGGAATGGGGAGCGAAGCATCATGGACCACCACAGCCGAAGCACCGTGTCGTCGCGCCGGGCCTGGCGCCACGCCAGCGGACAGACCCGGGCGGCAGGACCCCTGCTGGGCCTGTTGCTGACGGGCGTCTCGATGGCGGCGGTCTCGACCGCGCCGGCCCTGGCCCAGGCCGATCCCGCGGCCGTCGGCGTCACGGTCCAGGAAATCGTCGTCACGGCCAACAAGCGCGAGGAAACGGCCAATACGGTGCCGATGTCGATCACCGCCGCGACGGGCGAGGTGCTCGAGCGCCAGGGCATCGACCAGCCGCGCGACCTGGTGAAGATCACGCCGTCGTTCACCTACGCCGACTCCTACGTCGGATCGCCGATCTTCACCCTGCGCGGGGTCGGGTTCAGCGACATCAGCCTGGGCGGCCGGCCGACGGTGAGCATCTACATCGACGAGGCGCCGCTGCCATTCTCGATCGTCACTCGGGGCGCCGGCATGGATCTCGAGCGGGTGGAGGTGCTCAAGGGCCCGCAGGGGACCCTGTTCGGCCAGAACGCCACGGGCGGCGCGATCAACTACGTCGCGGCCAAGCCGACCCGGACCTTCGAGGCCGGGGCCAATCTGGGCTTCAGCACCTTCGACACGGTCGAGGCCGGCGGCTTCGTCAGCGGGCCCCTGGGCGACACGGCGTCGGTCCGCCTCGCCATCGACCATTCCCATGGCGACGGCTGGCAGAAGAGCTACACGACCGGCCAGACCAACGGGGCCCTGGACTTCACCACCGGCCGGATGATCCTCGCCTGGACGCCGTCGGAGCAGCTGAGGGTCCAGCTGAGCATCAACGGCTTCCAGGACCGTTCCGACGTGCAGGCGGGCCAGCTGATCGCCATCTCGCCCGGCATACCGGCCGCCGCCCCGTTCGTGCCGGGTCTGCTGACCTACCCGCTGGCGCCGGCCAACGCGCGCGCCGCCGACTGGAACCCGGGCCTCGACTACGCCAGGGACAACGCCTTCGTGCAGGGCAATCTGCGGATCGACTACGACCTGACCGATAGCCTGACCCTGACCTCGCTGACCTCGGTGAGCCACTACGATCATCGCGAGCTGCAGGATATCGACGGCACGACCCTGTCGAACCTCAGCCAGCTGACCACCGGCGAGATCGCGTCGATTTCGCAGGAACTGCGGCTGGCCGGCGAGATCGGCGTGGCGGGTCATTTTGTGCTGGGCGCGACCTACGCGCGGGACGAGGTCGACCAGGTCGGTTTCGACCGCATCGACCAGAGCACGACGGCCTTCACCTTCGTGCCCTTCGGCCTGCCGCTCTTCACCAGCTTCGTGGACAGCAACAGCCAGAAGGTCAGGACGACGGCGGTCTTCGCCAGCGCCGACTACCAGGTCGTCGACACGGTCAAGTTCTACGGCGGCCTGCGCTATACGCGCTCGGTCGACAAATTCCATGGCTGCACGGCCGATTCGGGCGACGGCGTGGCGGCGCTCGACTTCGGCGTGCTGCAGAATGTCTTCAGGGCCGGCGCCGGCCTGCCGCCGAATCCGCCCATTCCCGCCGGCGGCTGCGTGACTTCCGACGCCGCCTTCGTGCCCGGCCTGGTGCGCGACACCCTCGACGAGGACAACGTCGCCTGGCGCGCCGGCGCGGAATGGACGCCGCGCCCGCGGATGCTGCTCTATGCGAACGTCAGCCGGGGCTACAAGGCCGGCGGCTTCCCGGATCTGGCCGCGACTCTCGACACGCAGTACCTGCCGGCCACCCAGGAATCGCTCGTGGCCTATGAGGCCGGCTTCAAGACGACCCTGCTGGAGCGAACCCTGCAGCTGAACGGGGCGGTGTTCTACTACGACTATTCCGACAAGCAGATCCTGGGGAAGGTTCTCGACCCGGTCTTCGGCCCGCTGCTGCGGATGGTCAATGTGCCGAAATCCGAGATCACCGGGGCCGAGATCCAGGCGGTCTGGACGCCCGCGCGCGGCCTGACGATCAACGCCGGCGGGTCGTACATCGACTCCCGGGTGCTGGATCACTTCACCAACTATGACGCGGCCGGCGCCCTGACCGACTTCCACGGCGAGGCGTTCCCGAACACCCCCAAATGGCAGTACGTCATGGACATCGACTACCGCCGGGATGTCGCTGAGGGACTGGTCGGCTTCGTCGGCGGCGGCGTCACCTACCAGAGCGAGACCAACAGCCAGCTTGGGGAACTGCCGGCCCTGGCCGTCGACAGCTACACCCTGGTGGACCTGCGCGCCGGGCTGGAATCGACGGACGGCGCCTGGCGCGTCTCGGCCTGGGGTCGCAACGTCGGCGACGTCTACTACTGGACCGCCGCCAACCGGAATCTCGACACCACGGTCCGCTTCGCCGGTCGCCCGGCGACCTACGGCGTCACGCTGTCCTACCGGTTCGACTGACCTCCCCGGAGGGGGTGGCCGTCGACCCGGCGTCCGCCCCCGCCGCCCTGTTCATCCTCCCCCGGAGCGTTTCATGTCTGAACCTATGATCGGGGGCGACGTCGACCCCGCCTTCGCCGCCGTCGCTGACGCCTTCGCCGACAACTTCCGCAACGAAGGCGAGATCGGCGCCTCGATTTGCGTGTTCCAGGCCGGGCGCAAGGTCGTCGACCTGTGGGGCGGACATGCCGACGCCGCCCGGACCCGCGCCTGGGGGCCCGACACGATCGTCAACGTCTGGTCGACGACCAAGGGCATGATGGCCCTGTGCGTGGCGCGGCTGGTGGACCAGGGCCTGCTGGCCAACGACCGGCCGGTCGCCGACTACTGGCCGGAGTTCGCCGCCAACGGAAAGGGAGCGGTGACCGTCGCCCAGCTGTTCTCCCACCAGGCCGGCCTGTGCGGGCCGGGCCGTCCGCTGACCGAGGCTGAGCTGCTCGACACGGACTTCGTCGCCGACCTGCTGGCCGCCGAGGCGCCCCACTGGCCGGTGGGAACGCGATCGGGCTACCACGCCCTGACCATCGGCCCGCTGGGCGACGGCCTGTTCAAGCGCGTGGTCGGCAAGACGGTCGGCCAGTATTTCCGCGACGAGATCGCCGGCCCCCTGGCCGTCGACTTCCACATCGGCCTGCCGATCGAGGAGGAGGGCCGTGTGGCCGAGATTGTCCACGACGGAAATCCGGAGTCCGGCGGCCCCGAGAGCTTCAACGCGTACCAGCGCCTGGCGCAGCAGAACGTGCCTGTCCGGTCGGGCATCGCCAATCTGCGCGCCTGGCGCGCCCAGGGCACCCCCTCGGCCGCCGGGACCGGCAACGCCCGCGGTCTGGCCACGGTCTATTCCGCGCTGGCCACCGACCGACGCCTCGGCGGGGTCGAACTGGTCAGCGAGAGCGCCCTGGCGGCCGCGACCGCGATCCAGATCGAGAACGAGGACCTCGTGTTGCGCTTCCCGATGAGCTGGGGGATCGGCTTCGCGGTCAACAAGGCCATGGGCGTCTACGGAACCAGCCCGCGGGCGTTCGGCCACCATGGCTGGGGCGGCTCCTTCGCCTTCGCCGACCCGGACAGCGGCCTGGCGGTGGCCTACGCCCAGAACTTCATGCGCGAACCGCAGGGTGGGCTGGATCCGCGGTTCGCCGCCCTGGTCGGCGCGGTCTACGCCTCCGCCTGATCGCCGGTCGCGCGGGCCTGGCGGATCCGCTCCTCGATGCCGGCGATGAGGCAGTCCAGGCCGAACAGGAACTGGCGATCATCGAGCGGCCGGGACAGGACGACCGCGGCGGCCTGTGACACCTGCGGGTCGAGGCCCTCGACCTCGTCGAGCATCGCCGCCAGCTTCCTGACCCGGCCGACCTCCGCGCCGGGGGCGGGGGGACGTCTCCGTCGTCGGCGGGACTGGGCCTCGAGCAGGGCGTAACCGTTGGTGTAGCTGGAAATCGCCCAGTAGGTGTCCGGCAGCAACGCCCTCGGCACGCCCGCCTGGCGCAGCCGTTCGATGATCGCGGCGTTCACCCGCAGGGAGGTGGGCGATCGGCGGAATTCCCGACCGATCAGGTCGGCCAGTTCCGGATGGGCCAGCATTCCGGCCCGCACCCGCAGGCTGAGAGTTCGCGCCTGCGCCTGCCAGTCGCCGTCCATGGCGGGGGGCGCGAACCCTTCGACGACGTGATCGACGACCGCGTCCAGCAGTTCGGCCTTGTTCCGGAAGTGGCGGTAAACGCTCATCGTGGATGCGCCGAGCGCCTGCCCGAGGTCGCGCATGTTGAGCGTGTTCAGGCCGTGGGCGTCGATCAGCTCGAGCGCCGTCGACAGGATGCGATCGCGCGAGAGTTCCGGCCGCGCGCGACGGGCCGGCGAGTCGGCCGGCGGCGGTCGGGCGGGGGACGGGGGCTGGTCGGGCATGATGTCTAGGCGTCGCCGGGCGGGGGGGGCAGACCCAGTTCGGCCAGCACCTCGTCGGTGTCCTGGCCGATCCTCGGCGGATCGCGGCGGATACTGGCCGGCGTCTTGGAGAACCGCAGGCCGGGCTTCATCGCGCGATAGGTTCCCTCGCCGGGCAGTTCGCGCGCCTCGAACAGGGTCAGGGCCAGCTGCTCGTCCTCGAAGATCATCTTCGGCGTGTTGGCGCGCATCACCGGGATCGAATGGGCCGCGCCGAGCGCCATCCATTCCTCGGTCGTGCGGCTCGCCGCCGCCTCGCCCATCATCGCATAGTATTCGGCGACCTTTTCCCGGCCGCTGGGCTTGGAGGTGAACCGTTCGCTCTCGTAGGCGCCGGGCAGGCCGCCCAGTTCCATGAACCGGGCCGACTGTTCCGCGCTGGCCGGCAGCACCGTCAGGTAGCCGTCCCGCGTCTTCAGCGGTCGGCGGTGCGGCGTGACCGCGGTCGTGAATCCGAAGCCGCCGGTCGGCGGCACGAAGGTCTCTCCATAGAGGTGCTCGGCCATCAGGAAGCCGGTGAAGGTTTCGAGCATCGGCACGGCCACGTACTGGCCCTCCCCGGTCTGGTCCCGGTGGCGCAGGGCCGCCAGGGTGGCGATCACCGCGAACAGTCCGCAGGTCTTGTCCGCGAGGAAGGAGGGCAGGGGCCGCAGCTCGGCGTCGGGATCAACCAGCTGCCCGAGGCCGCAGGCCCCGCTGGCCGACTGGATCAGATCGTCGAACGCCTGCAGCCCGGCGTAGGGGCCGGCGTCGTCATAGCCCATGGCCTCGACGTAGACGATGTCGGGCTTGAGCGCGGCGACCTGCGCATGGGAGAAACCGAGGCGGGCCACCGCCGCCGGCCGCATGTTGTGGATGAACACGTCCCCCGTGGCGACCAGCTGGCGCAGGGTGTCTTTTCCCGCCTCGGTCTTCAGGTCCAGGCTCACCGAGCGCTTGTTGCGATTGAAGGCGACGTAGCCGGGACCCATTTCCTTCGACCGGGGCGCCTTGCCGGACTGGCGCTGCCGGTCGCCGGAAGGCTCCTCGACCTTGATCACGTCGGCGCCGAGGTCGCCCAGGATCTGCGTGGCGTAGGGGCCCAGGATGAACTGGCTCAGGTCGATGATCCGGATCCCGGCGAGGGGGCCAGGTCGGGGGTCGCGAGAGTCTGTGTCGCCCGTTCGGGTCAAGATGCGTCGCCCTTCTGTGCTGGAGGGTCCGTCCCCCCGGTAGCGCAAGGCTACCCCGGCCGGCGCTCGAAATCTCCCGGCCCGGCGAACGCCGCGCGAACGCCGCGCGAACGCAGGGCCTCGCCGGGAGTCGTCCTTCGAGCGTACATCGTACGCGCTTCGGTGGACAAGCGCCGAATTGCGCACTAGCGTACGCTGTACGCAATCAAGTCTGGCCAGGATCGCGACGGCGGCGTCGCAAACGGAGACCTCGCGGTGGCACATCAGAAGACCCGGGACACGGGTCGCTTCGTCGACCAGGTGGTGGTGATCACGGGGGCAGCCAGCGGCATCGGGCGGGCCTCCGCGCTACGGCTCGCGGCGGAGGGCGCCGACATCGTCGGCCTCGACCTGTCGTCGGAGGGCCTGGCGACGCTCGGCGGCGAGGTGGCGGCGCTCGGCGGACGCTGCGAGACGGTCGTCGGCAGCGTGGCGGACCTGGCGACCATCGATGCGGCGGTCACCCGGGCTGTGGAGGCGTTCGGCGGCCTGGATGGCCTGGTCAACAACGCCGGGATCGGCGGTCCGATGAAGCGGCTGGATGCGGTCGAGCCCGACGAGTTCGACGCCATTGTCGCGATCAATCTCAGGTCGGTCTGGTATGGCATGAAGGCCGCCTATGCGCCGATGCGGGCCCGGGGCGGCGGGGCTGTGGTCAATGTCTCGTCGATGGCGGGGCTTCGGCCCAACCGCCATCATTCGCCCTACGGAATGACCAAGGCCGGGGTGATCAGCCTGACCCAGCACGCGGCGATGGACTTCGCCTCGGCCCGGATCCGGGTCAACTGCCTGTGCCCGGGCCCGGTCGAGACGCCGATCTTCGAGCAGATGGAGCGCAATCTCGACGCCGAGGCCTATCGGGTGGCGCGACAGAGGGTGCAGCAACGCACGCTCATGAACCGCTTCGGCACGGCGGAGGAACAGGCCGCCGCCGTGGCCTTCCTGCTGGGTCCCGAAGCCGGCTTCATCACCGGCATCGCCATGCCGGTCGATGGCGGATGGTCCGTTTCAGATGGTCTGGCCCGCTAGGACCTGTCCCGCGCGCGGCGCCAGCCCGGCCGCGCGATAGACGGCGTCGATCGCCGTCATGTTGGCGACGCCGTCGGCGGCCGTGGTCCGGATCTCGCCGCCGGCCAGCACCGTCCCGGCGAAGGCGCGCGCCTGGAAGACGTAGGTCGGGGTCGGATCGCAGGTCTGTTCGCGCCGCTGGCCGTCGGTCTCCAGCACAAGGCGATGGCCGAGGTGCGGCAGGAAGGGGTTGTCGATCTCGAGCCGGCCCCGCTCGGCGTCCACCGTCAACCAGGCCCGGAAGCCGTCGGCCGCCAGCGAGCAGTCGAGTGAGCCGGTCGCGCCCGATGGAAACGTCATGCCGGCCCGCATGGCCCTGTCCACGCCCTGCGTCACGGACGCCGCCGAGGCGGCGGTGATCATCGGCTCTTCGCCGGCGACGAGGCGCAGGATGTTCATGCAGTAGGCGCCGACGTCCATCATCGCGCCGCCGGACAGGTCAGACTGGAAGCGGATGTCGTCGGGCGGGACCAGGTCGCCGGGAATGCAGAGGCCGGCGTCGATCGCGCGCACCGCGCCCAGATCGCCCGAGCGGAACAGGTCGGCGACGAACAGCGCCAGCGGGTGGTGGCGATAATGGAAGGCCTCCACCAGTGGCCGCCCGGCGGCTTGCGCGGCGTCTGCCATGCGTCGGGCCTCGTCGGCGTTGGACGCCATCGGCTTCTCGCACAGCACCGCCTTGCCGGCCTCAAGGGCGCGGATGGTCCAGTCGGCGTGGAGGCTGTTGGGCAGCGGATTGTAGATCGCCTCGATATCCGGGTCGTCGAGCAGGGCCTGATAGTCCCCGTACGCGCGCGGCACGTCATGGGCTCGGGCGTAGCCCGCGCTCCGTTGCGTATCGCGCGAAGCCACTGCCAGCACCTCGATCTGCGGCGCGAAGGGCCGGACATCCAGCAGGGCCGCCCGGTTGATGCGGGCGCAGCCCAGGATGCCCATCCGCAGCCGTCGTTGTCCGGTCATGTCGTCCCCCTCGTCGCGAAGCCGGGCTCAGGCTGCGACAGGATGTGTACGATGTAAACATGCCATCGCGGCGGACCGCTGGCCTGGCCGGAAATGTCCGCCGGCCCCCGGCCGGTTCGACCCTTTCGGGCGGAAGTCGAACCTCTAGGGTCGGGCTGCGGGCGGGACCCGACGTCCGCGCTCAGGAGCCGCGCGGCCGATCCGGTGCGCCCGCTTCGCCAACCCCACGCAGCGATGGTCACCCCGGATGCCCTCCCTCTTCGATCCCGTTACACTTGGCGCGATCGTCGCGCCCAACCGCATCCTGATGGCGCCCCTGACCCGGACCCGGGGAACGCGCGAGCATGCGCCGACGGACCTGATGGCGCGGTACTACGCCCAGCGCGCCAGCGCCGGGCTGATCGTCGCCGAGGCCATTGGCGTCAGTCGGCAGGGTCTGGGCTGGCCCTACGCGACCGGGCTCTGGCGCGACGACCAGGTGTCCGGCTGGCGCCGCGTCACGGCGGCGGTCCACGAGGCTGGCGGACGCATCGTCGCCCAGCTCTGGCACATGGGCCGGATGGTCCACCCCAGTTTCGTCGACGGCGCCTCGCCGGTGTCGGCATCCGCGACCCGGGCGCCCGGCCGGGCCCACACCTACTACGGCCGCGAGCCCTACGCGGTGGCCAGGCCCCTGACGCGCGAGGAAATCCCCGGCCTCGTCGAGGACTACCGGCGCGCCGCCGCCAACGCGCTCGTGGCGGGGTTCGACGGCGTCCAGGTCCATGCCGCCAATGGCTATCTGATCGACCAGTTCCTGCGCGACAACGCCAACCTCCGGACCGACGGTTACGGCGGCGCGGTCGAGAACCGCATCCGGCTGCTCTGCGAGGTGACCCGGGCCGTGGCCGGCGTCGCGGGCGCCGATCGCACCTCGGTCCGGCTCTCTCCCAACGGCGACAGCCAGGGCGTCAACGACAGCGACCCCGAGCCGCTGTTCCGGGCCGCCGGGGCGGCCCTGTCCGACATCGGCATCGGCTTTCTCGAGCTGCGCGAGCCGCCCCGGGACGGCAGCCTGGGCCAGGGCGACCGTGACCCCCTCGCGCCGGCGATCCGCGAGGCGTTCAACGGCCCTCTCGTGCTCAATTCCGACTATGACCAGGCCCGGGCCGAGGCGACGCTGGCGTCCGGCCAGGCCGACGCCATCAGCTTCGGCCGGCTGTTCATCGCAAACCCGGATCTGCCGCGGCGCTTCGCCGAGGGCGCGCCGCTGGCCCGGGACGACAAGCTCACCTGGTACAGCCAGGGCGCGGAAGGCTACCTCGACTACCCCGCCGCCTGACCAAAAGTGTCCGCCCCCGGCCGGGCTGTCGGGACCTGTTTGGCGCCGCCGGTCGCTCCTACGGTGGGGGCCACAACAGGACAGACCGAAGAGTTGATCCCATGCCTATCGAGTTCCGGCGGAACGCCCGGGCGGTCCGCCAAGCCGGGTCCCTAACATGAGCGGCGATCGTCTCGCGGGGCGGACGGCGGTGATCACCGGCGGCGCCAGCGGCATCGGCTTCGAGGTCGCGCGACGCTTCCTGTCGGAGGGGGCCAGCGTGGTGATCGGCGACTACAACGCCGAGGCGGGCGTCGCCGCCCGGACCCGTCTCGCGGGCGAGGGCTTCGACGGGCGCGTGGCCTTCATCCGCACCGATGTCTGCCAGGAGGACGATGTCGAAGCCCTGATGGCCGGCGCCGTCGACCGCTTCGGCGGGCTGGACATCGCCTTCAACAACGCCGGCATCGCCGGCGCCGTCGGCCCGATCGTGGAGACCCATGCCGATCACTGGGACGCGACCTTCGCGGTCATGACCCGGGGCGTGTTTCTGGGGGTCAAGCACGCCGCGCGGCTGATGATCCCGCGCGGCGGCGGGTCGATCATCAACACCGCCTCGATCGCCGCCCTCTCGAGCGGTGTCGTGCCGACCGCCTATTCGGCCAGCAAGGCCGCGGTGGTCAGCTTCACCCGCAACGCGGCGACCGAACTCGCCGAGCATCGCATCCGCGTCAACGCCGTCTGTCCCGGAATCATCTTCACGCCCCTCATGCACAACGGCCGCGAGGAACAGGCAGAGGCGGTCGTGCGGGAGATCCAGCCCTGGCCGGATCGTGGCGAGCCACGCCATGTCGCCAGCGCGGTGCTCTATCTGGCCAGCGACGAGAGCGCCTTCGTGACCGGCGAGGCGCACACGGTCGACGGCGGCTACCTCGCAAACGGCCTCCTGCGCGTGCACCCGCTGCCGGGCGCGAAGAAGAAGCCCGACTACGCCGGCATCACCTACGGCATGACCGGCCAGGCCCGCGAAATCCGCAGGCTCGGCTGACCGCGCCCGCCGCCGACCACGACAACAATGACCAGGGAAAAGTCCATGCCTTCAGAGGCCTCGCCCGCCGCCGAGCACTTTGACGTCGTGATCATCGGCGCCGGCATCACCGGCATCGACGGCGCCTATCATCTGGCGACCCAGTGCCCGGGCAGGACGTTCGTCGTGCTCGAGGGGCTGGAGAGCTTCGGCGGCACCTGGCTGACCCACAAGTATCCGGGCATCCGCTCGGACAGCGACCTCTACACCTTCGGCTATCGCTTCAAGCCGTGGATCGGTCCGCCGATCGCGACGGCGGCCGAGATCCGCAAGTACCTGGGCGAGGTCATCGCCGAGAACGGCCTGGCCGACCGGATGCGCTACAATCACCGGATCGGCTCGGCGCGCTGGTCGAGCGAAAGCAATCTCTGGACGGTCGAGGGCGTGCGAACCGACACCGGCCAGCCGGTCCGCTTCACCTGCAACTTCCTCTGGATGTGCCAGGGCTACTACCGCCACGCCGAAGGCTACACGCCGGAGTGGGAGGGCATGGACACCTTCAGGGGCAGGATCGTCCATCCCCAGACCTGGCCGGACGATCTCGACTACGCCGGCAAGCGGGTCATCGTCATCGGCTCGGGGGCGACCGCCGCGACGGTCGTTCCGGCCATGGCCGCCGACTGTGAGCACGTCACCCTGCTGCAGCGGTCGCCGACCTACTTCTTCCCCGACCACAACCGCAATCGCCTGGCCGACACGCTGCGGGAGGTCGGCATCGAGGAGGCGCTGATCCACGATATCGTGCGGCGCAAGATCGTCCACGACCAGTATCGCTTCGTCAGCCGGGCGCTCGACGATCCCGAGGCCGTCAAGCAGCAGCTGCTGGCCGGGGTCGCCGCCCATCTGCCGCAGGAGGTGGTCGATGAACACTTCACCCCGACCTACAAGCCCTGGCGCCAGCGGATCGCCTTCGTGCCCGATGGCGATCTGTTCGAGGGTATCCGGTCTGGCAAGGCGTCGGTGGTCACAGACCATATCGACCGCTTCACCGCGAAGGGCATCCTGCTGAAGTCCGGCCGGGAGCTGGAGGCCGACATCATCGTCACCGCCACTGGCTTCAACCTCAATGTGCTCGGCGACATCGACTTCAGCATCGACGGGCAGACCCTGAACTTCGCCGAGACGATCACCTATCGCGGGATGATGTTCACCGGCGTGCCGAACATGCTGTGGGTGCTCGGTTACTTCCGCGGCGCCAGCTGGACGCTGAAGGCGGACCTGGTGGCCGACTTCGTCTGCCGGTTGCTCAACCACATGGCCGCGACCGGCGCGTCGCGGGTCTCGGTGGCGTTGCGGCCGGAGGATCGGGACATGGCGCTGCTGCCGTGGATCGATCCCGACACCTTCAGCCCGGGCTACCTGATGCGCGGCGTGCATCTGCTGCCAAAGCGCGGCGACAAGGTCGAATGGGCCCACAGCCAGGACTACTGGCGGGAAAAGGACGAGCTTCCGCGCATCGATCTCGATGACCCCGTCTTCGTGTACCAGCGGAAGGCGGCGGCGGCCCGAACCGCTCCGGCGGCATGACCGCGCGGCCGCTCGCCCGCCTGACGGTCGCCGTGACCCGGCTCCCGACGCTCGATCGCCCGGCGTTCCAGGCCTACTGGCGCGAGCGCCACGGTCCCCTGGTGCGACGTCTCGCCGGAACCCTCGGAATCGTCGGCTACGTTCAGCTCCACGCCGACCTCGAGGACGAGGGGCCGGACGATCCGGCCCGGCGCCCCTGGTCGGCCCCCTGCGATGGCCTGGCGCAGATCTGGTACGCCAGCCGGCAGGACTTCGAGGCGCGCATGACCGACCC
>DAORNX010000011.1:0-725 GCA_035441225.1 Caulobacter sp. | reverse complement strand
CTGCTGTTCATGGATCGCGCCCGGACCCGCCGCTGGTGGGGCGTCGAGCACCCGATCCTCTAGCCGCCGTCTTCATCCCCTCCCGCGCCATGACCTCCCGGCGCGCAACTGTCGTTCGGGACCAGTTCCGGACGACTTTTTTTCTCGGAGCCTTCCCGCCTCTTGCGCCGGCCACGCTCACCGCCCTGCATCGACCGCCCTGATCAGGGCCCTGGGCGCCTGGCAGCGCCAGGCGACGGCCAGCAGCGCGGCGAGGTCGCCCTCGGCGATGCGGTCCAGCCGCACCAGCACGGCGGGAAAGCCACGGTAGTGATCGTCGCACACGAAGGCCGACGGGTCGGCTTCGACGATCATCTCCTTCTCTTCGGCCCGCACGGCCAGCACGTCCAGCCTCGGCTGGCGGCGCGCGCCAACCCTCGCCCGCTCCATCCAGCTCCAGGCGAAGCCCTTGCCGGCGACGGCAAAGGCGAGGTGTCCGGAGGTCGACTTGTCCTCCACCTCGGGCAGGGCGAGGGCGAAGGCGCGAACCTGGTCGGGTGAGATCATCACGGCCCTCTTGGCGGGCGGTTCCTGGCGGCCAGCATCCGTCGCCGCTGGCCGTTTGTCACCCGCCGGCCATTGATCTTGCGCTCGAAAAGCGGGATCGAGGCGGGATGACGGTATCGCTCCGTGTCCTGGTCCTGGGGCTGGCGACGGCGCTGGCCGCGGCCGCGCCGGCGGCCGCT
>DAORNX010000010.1:0-15821 GCA_035441225.1 Caulobacter sp. | reverse complement strand
GGGCGGCGCGCATCGGCAAGGGGCCCGGCCGCACGCGCATCACCGTGAGCCGGCCGTCGAGCCCTCGCTTGTGAGCCCAGGCCAGGGCGCCGTCGGGTCCGCGGACCCGCCGCCAGTCGCTGGTCTCGGCGACCACCTCCAGGGGCATGCCCTTCGAGCGCCAGACCCAGAGAATCCGGTGGTCCTCACCCGGCCCCTTGCGGGCGTAGACCTCGCCAAACTTCAGCGAGACGAAGCGCGGCACCGGCAGGGTCGAGGGCGTGTCGCAGACCTGGGCCCCCCGCCCGTTGCAACCGGCGAGCGTCACCGCCAGGGCGATCAGCGCCAACTTTACCGGCAAAGACCAATCTGGGGCCCTGAACGGTCGCAGCTTCCCTTGGCCCCCCGCCGGGCCTTTGCTAAGGGTGCGACGACCCCCCGAGGGGCCAACGCCGTTATCGAAAGCGTCCATGGCCGCCAAGAAGCCGAAAGTCGTCGTCACACGCAAGCTGCCTGATCCGGTGGAAACGCGGATGCGGGAGCTGTTCGACACCGAACTCAACGTCGATGACCGGCCGATGACGCCGGACGAACTGGTCGAGGCCATGGGCCGCGCCGACGTTCTGGTGCCGACCATCACCGACCGCCTGGACTCGCGCCTGCTGTCGCGCGCCGGCGAGCGGCTGAAGCTGATCGCCAACTTCGGGGCCGGGGTCGACAACATCGACGTGGCCACCGCCAACCAGCGCGGCGTGATCGTCACCAACACCCCGGGGGTCCTGACCGAGGACACCGCCGACCTGACCATGAGCCTGATCATGGCCTCGACCCGGCGCATCGTCGAAGGCGCCAACGTGGTTCAGTCGGGCGGCTTCCAGGGCTGGTCGCCGACCTGGATGCTCGGTCGCCGCCTGTGGGGCAAGCGGCTGGGGATCATCGGCATGGGCCGTATCGGCCAGGCGCTGGCCCGCCGCGGCAAGGCCTTCGGCCTGTCGATCCACTACCACAACCGCAAGCCGGTCAGCCCGCGCGTCGCCGAGGAGCTGGAGGCGACCTACTGGGAAAGCCTGGACCAGATGCTGGCGCGGATGGACATCGTCTCCATCAACTGCCCGCACACCCCGGCGACCTATCACCTGCTCTCGGCCCGCCGGCTGAAGCTGCTGCAGCCGACCGCGGTGATCGTCAACACCGCCCGTGGCGAGGTCATCGACGAGGGGGCCCTGGCCAACATGCTGGCCCGCGGCGAGATCGCCGGCGCCGGACTGGACGTCTATGAGCACGAGCCGGCGATCAATCCCAAGCTGCTCAAGCTGCCCAATGTGGTGCTGCTGCCGCATATGGGTTCGGCCACGGTCGAAGGCCGCATCGACATGGGCGAGAAGGTCATCGTCAACATCAAGACCTTCATGGACGGCCACCGGCCGCCCGACCGGGTGATCCCCGCGATGCTCTGACCGGTTGACGCCGCCCCGCATGCGCCGTCAAGGTTGTCGCGGGGAAACGGTGTCGGGGGCGTAGATGATTACACGCAGAAGGCTGGTCGCCCTCGCGGCGGCCGGACCGGTAGCGTTCGCAGGGGTTCCGGCCCTGGCCGCGGAGGTCGCGTCCGGCGCCGCGCCGCCCACCCTCGAAGACCTGACGCGCGAGGCCGTCGTGCTGGACGCGGCCCTGTCACCGACCGGCGACCGCATCGCCCTGCTTCGCGAGCAGCGCGAGGGGGACAGGCGGCTGTCCTACGTGCTGCTGGCGAAGGTCGCGGACATGCGGGCGCCGCCGATTCAGGCCGTCATCGGCGACTACGACGTGCATCGCGTGCAGTGGGCCAGCAACGACCGGCTGCTGGTCTGGTTCAGCTTCGACAAGACCGCCGACGGCAGGAAGACCGGCATCCGGGCGGGCGCGCGACTCTATGAGCGGTCGGTTCACCGGCTGATGGCCATCGGCGCCGATGGCGGCAACCCGGTGGTCCTGCTGGGCCAGGACCGGAGCGCCCAGAGCTACATCTGGAATGTCTCCCATGTGGTGGACCCGATGGTCGGCGACGACGACCATATCCTGATGCAGGTCTGGGACCCGGACCTGTACGCCAACACCCTGCAGAAGGTGAACATCCACACCGGCAAGGGCGAGCTGCACGAACGCGGCAGCGAGCGGACGCGTTTCTGGTACACCCAGAACGGCGTCGCGGTGCTGCGGGTCGATCAGAGCGAACTGGGCCGCTACACCCGCCTTTCCGCCCGGCCGCCCGGCGCGCGGGACTGGCAGTTCGTGCGCAAGATCCGCAGCAACGACTTCTCGCAATTCGACGACTTCGAAGCGGTCGGCGCGACCGACGAGGCCGGCGTGCTGCTGGTGGCGACCATGGCGCCGGGCGATGATGCGCGGACCATTCGCCGCTTCGACATCCGCACCCTCGCCCTTGGCGAGGTGGTGGCCAGCCATGCGGGCCGGGACATGGAAGGGGTGTTCTTCGACAAGGGCCTCAATCCGGTCGCGGCCGCCTATACCGAGAACCGCACGCAGTACGAGTTCCTCGACGCGGCCCTGGCCCCCCACTACCGCGCAGTCCAGAACGCCCTGGGCGCGGACGCCAACGTGCTGCTGCACGATATCGACGCCGGCCGGCGCCGGTTCATTGTCCACGCTTCGGGGCCCCGGGAGTCCGGCGCCTTCTATCTCTATGACCGGGAGACCCGCTCGCTCGACCTGTTGGGCCGGCAGAAGCCATGGCTGCCAGCGGAGCGGCTGGCTCCGATGGAGGTCCTGACGGTGCGCTCGCGCGACGGCGTGGAGCTGGCCGCCTATCTGACGCGGCCACTGGCGACGGGACCGCGGCCGATGGTGGTCATGCCGCATGGCGGCCCCCATGCGCGCGACAGCTTCGCCTTCGACCTGTTCGCCCAGGCCTTCGCATCGAAGGGCTGGCTGGTGCTGCAGCCGAATTTCCGCGGCTCCAGCGGCTACGGTCGGCTGTTCGCCGAGGCCGGACACCGTCGCTGGGCCGACCGCATGCAGGAAGACGTCGAGGACTGCGTCGCCCATGTCGTGGCCAGCGGCGCGGTCGCTCCCGGCAGGATCGCCATCTGCGGCGCCAGCTATGGCGGCTACGCCGCCCTGATGGGCGGCATTCGCAAGCCGGACCTGTACCGGAGGATCGTCTCGATCGCCGGGGTCACCGACCTGCCCGACCTGCTCAGCTATGAGCGCGAGGACGGCGCCGACTCCCCCAGCTATCTCTATTTCGTCAAGACGGTCGGCGATCCGGCGACCGACCGTGAGGCATTGAAACGCGGCTCGCCCAATGAACGGGCGGCCGAGCTCGCCGCGCCGGTGCTGCTGATCCACGGCGACGTCGACGGGGTCGTGCCCATCCGGCAGTCGCGGGCGATGGCGGCGAGCCTCAAGCGCGAGAACCGGCCCGCGCGGCTGATCGAGCTGCGCAATGCCGGCCACGGCGGATGGGAGCCCGACGTGCTCAGTCAGATCCTGCTGGAGACGACGGCGTTCATCGACGAAGGCTTCAGCGGTTGACCGGGGGCCTGGGCCAGACCCTGGCCCGGAGCCAGGCGTCGAGATCGGCCGCGGACTTGTCGGCGATCTGCTCCATCGGCACGTGGCCGACCCGCGGATAGATGATCACCGTCGACCCGGGAATGGCCTGGCCGAACAGGGCGGCGTGGCTGACCGGGATCAGCCGGTCGGTGTCGCCGTGCATCACCAGGGTCGGGACGACGATTTTCGCCAGCTTCTCCTTCGAAGCCGCGTCGGCAGGATCATAGCCGCCCATCATCGTCAGCACGATGTCGCGATGACCCGGGGCGCGGGACATCTCCACATAGCGGGCGACCATGGCGTCATCGACCATTTCCGGAGTCGGGGCGAAGGCGTCCCTGAGCCCTGCCCGGGTCATACCGCTGACGTCCAGGTCCCGGACAAGGAAACGACCCACCGGATTGCGCAACACCTTGAAGATGAACGGACCGTCGCGTCCATCGTCCCGCTGCTGCGGCCATCCGGCGGCGTCGACCAGGACCAGGCCCTCCAGCTTGTCCGGGTGTTTCAGGGCGTAGTTCCAGGCGACGCCCCCGCCCATGGAATTGCCGGCGAGGACGAACTTCGTGACGCCCAGTTTTGCCGTCAGCCGATCGACCACGTCGACGAAATCGCTCCGCGCCACGGTGTAGCCGTCCGGGGCGCTGGTCAGGCCGAAGCCCGGCAGATCGAGCGTGATGATGCGGTATTCCGATCCCAGGCGCGCCACCCAGGGCTCCCAGGTGTGCAGCGAGGCGGCGAAGCCGTGGACCAGCACGATCACCGGGCCATCGCGCCTTCCCTGGTCGCGGTAGTGCACCTTGAGCCCGCCGGGCAGGTCCATGTAGCGGGAGGCGGAATTGGCGTACTTCGCCTGGAGGGTCGGCCAGGGGATGTCAGGGCGGCGCAGGACCAGCCAGCCGCCGGTCAGCACGACGGCGATGATCACCACGACCCCGATCAGGATCCTGCCCAGCGTCTTCATCTTGCGTTCCGCCCCAGACCCGGCTCTTGCCGGCCGACGGACGGATTGACGCCCGCTCGCGTCCCGTTCGTCAAGCGTGGCAGGCCGGGCAGCCCGGGTCGGACCCGATGCGCACGGTACGGGTCTCGCCGGCCAGGGCGTCATAGATCAGCAGCCGGCCGGACAAGGGCTCACCGGCCCCGGTGATGACCTTGATCGCCTCGAGCGCCATCATTGAGCCGATCACCCCGCCGAGGGCGCCGACCACGCCGACCCGGGCGCAGGTGTCGGCGTCCGGCGGAATCCCGGGCACCAGACAGCGATAGCAGGGCCGGCCGGGAAACACGCCGACCTGGCCCGTCCAGCGGGCGATCGCGCCGCTGACCAGGGTCTTGCCGGCGGAGACGCAGGCGTCCGAGACGGCGAACCGGGTGGCGAAATCGTCGGTCCCGTCCAGCACAAGATCATAGCCGGCGACAAGCGTGGCGGCGTTGTCGGGGGTGACGGCGAGGGCATGGGGTTCAACGACGATGTCCGAATTGAGCGCCGTCAGCCGCCCGGCGGCGACCGTCACCTTGGCCAGGCCGACATCGGCCGCCGTGTAGAGGACCTGTCGCTGCAGATTCGACAGGGCGACCGTGTCCGGATCGGCGACGCCGATCCGCCCCACGCCCGCGGCGGCCAGGTAGAGGGTCGCCGGAGCGCCCAGACCGCCGGCGCCGACCATCAGCACGCTGGTCGCCTTCAAACGCTGCTGCCCGGGCCCGCCGATCTCGCGCAGGACCAGGTGGCGGGCGTAGCGTTCGACCTCGGCGGGGGAAAAGGCCATCGGCGCGATCCGGCAGGCGCCACGACCGGCGCCGAAGGAGTCTTACAGCGATTTCATGCCTCCGGGGCAGCCGCCTGGCGTAGCCTTCGCGATCTGTTCACCGGGGGTGCGCCATGCGACTTGCTCTGACCCTGGCCTTCGCGGCCGTCGTCGCCCTGCCGGCGCGCGCGGCCGTGGCGCCGGTGACCCCCGAACCGGTGGTCGCCGCCGAGCGCGCCTTCGCCGCCGACGGCTATGTCATGGGGATCAAGAAAAGCTTCCTGGCCCACATGGCCGACGACGCCATCCTGATGACGCCGGACCCGGTCAACGCCCGCGAGACGTTCCTGGCCTCGCCCGACGACAGGCCCGACGCCCCGAAGCTGGAATGGTGGCCGACCTGGGCCGGCATCTCCGCCTCGGGCGACCTGGGCTTCACCACCGGGCCCTACAGTGTCGGCGGCCAGAGGCGCGGACACTATTTCACCGTCTGGAAGAAGCAGGCCGACGGCCGGTGGAAGTGGGTCTTCGACGGCGGCGTGGGAAGCGACCCGGCCGCCTCGCCGGGCCCCGGGGCCGCGCCCGGCTACCTGGCCATGCCGAAGGTTCCTGGCCTCTATCCCGAAGGCGCCTTCGCGAAGGTGAGGGCGGCCGAGGCCGCGCTCGCGACGGAAGCGGGGGTGGACAGCAAGGCGGCCTATCTGAAGGTGCTGGCCTGTGATGGCCGGATTCAGTCCTCACCGATGGCGCCCGCGACCGGCTGCGCGACCTTCGGCCCGGAACTCGACTGGCGCGCCGCCCGGATCGCCTTCGCCCCGCTGGGCGGCGACATCTCTGTGGCCGGAGACATGGCCTGGACCTACGGCACGGCCGGCTGGGACAAGGACGGCAAGCCGGTCAAGGCGCACTATGTGCGCGTCTGGCAGCGCCGGCCCGAAGGCTGGCGGATCGTGTTCGACGAGCTGCTGATACCGCGGACGCCAGCGGCGGCCGAGTAGCGTCAGGTCCGGCGAAGCGTCACCCCGCCGCCGCCACGGCCTCCATGCCCAGCATCGCCGCCTTGCGACCGAGGCCCCAGTGATAGCCGGTCAGGCGACCGTCGCGGGCGATCACCCGGTGGCAGGGGATCAGCAGGCTGACCGGATTGGCTCCGATCGCCGCGCCCGTGGCCTGGAAGGCCTTCGGCTTGCCGGCCCACCGCGCGACATCGCCGTAGGTGGCCGTGGCGCCGGCCGGAATGCGCAGCAGCGCCTTCCACACCTGGATATGGAAGTGCGACCCGATCAGCACGATCGGCAGGGGGCCCTCGCCCTCGGCGAAGGCCTTGATGGCCGTCTCGCGGGCGGCGGCGTCGTCACGCACCCAGTCGGCGGCCGGGAACCGGCGGTGCATGTCGGCGAAGGCGGCGTCCTCGCCGGCCTCGTCGACGAAGCCCAGTCCGGCCAGGCCACGCGGCGCGACCGCGAAAAGCCCTGTCCCGAACGGCGTCGGCGCGAGGCCCCAGCGCAGGATCAGGCCTTCGCCGCGCCGTCGCGTCTCGCCCGGTGTGACCGCCTCCTGGGCGATGAACAGGTCATGCAACCGGGAGGGGCCGGACAGGCCTGTGTCGAGGGCCGCGTCGAGCACGCTGGCGCCTTCCTCCAGAAGGGCGCGGGCCTCGGCATGGGCGATCGAGGCGACGAAGGCCCGGGGGCTGACACCGGCCCAGCGGGTGAAGACCCGCTGGAAATGGAACGGCGACAGGCCGACCGCGTCGGCGGCCTCGTCGAGCGAGGGATGGTCGCGCCAGCGGTCGGCCAGCCAGGCCAAGGCCCGGGCCATGCGATCGTAGTCGCGCGCGCGCTCTTCGAGCTGGATGATGACGCCGGAGGCCGGCGCCAGGGTGGAGCGGGTGGGGGTCATGTCGTAAGCCATGACCCGACGCTAGGCGGGCTGAAATCGAAAATCCGCCCGGTTCTTGCGCTCATGACGCATATCGTTCCGCCCGGGCCCTGCGGATGGCCTCGCGCAACGCTTCGCCCAGCCCGACCCGTTCTTCCGGGCTCAGGGCGCCGCCCACGGTGCAGCGCCGGGCCGACAGGCGAAGCCGCACGCGCGCCTCATGCTCGCCCGGCCAGTCGACATCGACGCCGGTGAAGGCGGTGGGGGAGGTCCAGACCGTCCTGGCCTCGCCGTCCAGTTCATGCAGCACCGTCACCGTCTCGGCCGTGACCCTGACCCGCTCGCGTCGCTCCTGGGCCCGGTAGCTGGCGCGAAAGGCGAGCCAGACGCCGAGCACGTCGAGGCCGAGAAAGGCCGGCGCGAACCACGCCCCCATCACGAACATCACGATCGAAAGCATAACGCTGGCGACGATCATCACCCCCATCAGGACCTTGAGTCCCGTGGCGGGCATCGACCGGTTGGGCCGGATTTCGGCGTCCATGTAGAGGGCGGCGGCCATATCCAAGTATAGCGCCGGGCGGGCGCTTGGCGAATGGCGCGATGCGCTTCATGGTCCCCGGCGATGAACAAAGTCGCCCCGAAAAGACGCCTGTCGCCGAAGGAGAAGGCGCGGGTCGCCGCGCTGTTCGACCGGTTCCTGACCCTGTCGGACGACCCGCGCACGGAACTGAAGTTCCAGGATCCCTTCACTCTGGTGGTGGCCGTCGCCCTGTCGGCCCAGGCGACCGACGTGCAGGTCAACAAGGCGACGGCGAAGCTGTTTCCGGTCGCCCACACGCCCCAACAGATGCTGGCCCTCGGAGAGGCCGGATTGACCGGCTACATCAATTCGATCGGCCTGTTCCGCAACAAGGCGAAGAACGTCATCGCCCTGTCGCGGATCATCCTGGAGAAGCATGGCGGCAAGACTCCGCTGAACCGCGCCGACCTGGAGGCGCTGCCCGGGGTGGGCCGCAAGACCGCCAGCGTGGTGCTCAACGAGCTGGGGATCGAGCCGGCGATCGCCGTCGACACCCATGTGTTCCGGGTGGCCCATCGGCTGGGCCTGTCGACGGGGAAGACGCCCGACAGGGTCGAGCAGGACCTGATGGCCATCGTGCCCGAGCCGTTCCTGACCCGCGCCCACCACTGGCTGATCCTGCATGGCCGCTATGTCTGCCTGGCGCGCAAGCCGAAGTGCGAGGAGTGTCAGGTGCGGGACCTGTGTCCGAGCCGGGAACTGTTCTTGGGGGGATAGGGGACATGTACCGCCGGTACGTGTCCCCTTCGGTCAGCGCAGCGCCTTCGCCACCGCTGCCGAGAACACCGCGCCGGCTTCCGGCGCGTGCTCCAGGAACAGGTCAGGTTCGATCGCCTCCAGCTCCATCAGCCGCAGGGTCCCGTCCGGGTGGCGAATGAGGTCGATGCGGCAATAGGTCAGCGGACCCGGGGCGGCGGCCAGCACCTTGCCGGCGACGTCGAGCGCGCCCGGCGGCGGCTCGATCGGGCCGATGGTCGAGCCGAACTGTGGCTGGACACGGAAGTCACCGGCCTTCGCCACCTTGCCGATGGCGTGGCTGAAGACGCCGTCGAAGTACAGCAGCGAGATCTCGCCCTCGCCGGAGACCGACGGCAGGAACGGCTGGATCATCGCCGCGCCGCTGGGGCCGCCGACCAGCGCCTCGCCCGGCGCGAGCTTCACTGTTTCATGCGAGCCGCCGGACACCTGCGGCTTGACCACGACCGTGTCGGCGCCCAGTCCGGCCCGGGCCTTCGCCACCGCCGCATCGTCGGCCCGGTCGACGAAAACGGTCGGCACCACCGGCACACCGGCGGCCTCGAGGTCGGCCAGATAGGTCTTGCTGGTGTTCCAGCGCAACACGGCGGCCGGATTGAGGGCCTTGACGCCCTGCGCTTCCAGCGCGTCGAGCATCGCCAGCCAGTCGGCGGCGTCCTGGTGATAGCCCCAGGCCAGCAGGGGCAGGACGGCGTCGACGTCGGCCTGGGCCGCCTTCGGCCATTCCATGGCGATGACCTGTAGCCCCCCTCCGGACAGGGCGGCCATCAACCGGTCGAAGGCCGGGCCCCAGACGCGGACATAGGGATTGTGGGCGGCGGGGGTGAGCAGGGCGATGCGGGCCATGCATCGCCCCTATGTCACGTCGGCGCCGGCGTCAAAGGCCCTGGACCAGCACGACGCGATACTCGGCGCCCTTGAACCGGTGCTCGCGCGCGGCGCTGTAGGCCGGGCTGTGGTACCAGGCCTTCGCCTCCTCGAGGGTCGGGAACGACACCACGACGACGCCCTCGACGGCCGGCCCTTCCAGCACCTCGTGCGGGCCGTAGACCACGTGCGGCGTCACCGCGTGCCCGCCCATGCTGGCGCCGGCCAGACCTGAATAGGTCGCCAGTTCGGCGGCGTCGGTGGTCTTGTCGCGGATGAAGATCATGTAGGCGGCCATGGACGGGTTCTCCGGCGTTGAAAGGAACGGCAGCCTCGAACGGCTCTCCCGGCGTAAGTCGACAGCCTTTCGCCACGCCCGCCGCGTTTGCCCCGCGAGGCCTTGTCCTGTAACGAGCCCCGTCCCCTTCACAACGCCAGAACCCCGCCATGCCCGAGCTCTACGACGTCGCCGCCATCGGCAACGCCATCGTCGATGTGATCGCCCCCTGCGACGACGCCTTCCTCGACAGCCAGGGACTGGTGAAGAACAGCATGCAGCTGATCGACGAGGGCCAGGCCGAGGAACTCTATGGCCACATGGCCCCGGGCATCGAGACCTCGGGCGGGTCGGCCGGCAACACCGTCGCCGGCGTGGCCAGTTTCGGCGGCCGCGCGGCCTTCCTGGGCAAGGTGGCCGACGACCAGCTGGGCGAGGTCTATGAGCACGACATGAAGGCCATCGGCGTGGCGTTCGACTCCCGGCCGCTGGTCGGAGGACCACGCACCGCCCGCAGCCTGATCAACGTCACGCCGGAGGGTCACCGCACGATGTGCACCTTCCTCGGCGCCTCGACCGAGCTGGGCCCCGACGACATCGATCCGCGGATGATCGAAAGCGCCAGGATCATCTTCCTCGAGGGCTATCTGTTCGATCCGCCCGAGGCCCGCCGGGCCTTCGCCAAGGCCGCCGGCCTGTCGCGCGCCGCCGGCCGGCTGATGTCGATCACCCTGTCCGACTCGTTCGTGGTCGAACGGCACCGCGACGTGCTGCTGGCCTTCATCGAGACCGAGTGTGACATCGTGCTGGCCAACGAGTCCGAGGTGAAGGCGATGTTCCAGACCGACGACTTCGACGCCGCCGCCCAGGCTCTGGTCGACCGCACCCGCATCTGCGCCATCACCCGGGGCGAGACGGGCTCGGTGGTGTTCGCGGGCGGGGCGTCGCACATCATTCCGGCCTATCCTGTGGAAAAAGTCGTGGACACGACCGGCGCCGGCGACCAATACGCGGCGGGGTTCTTGCTGGGTCTGGCCCGGGGACGGTCGATGGACGTCTGCGGCCGGCTGGGCGCCCTGGCCGCGGCCGAGGTGATCAGCCACTACGGCCCCAGGCCGCAGGTCTCGCTCGAGACCCTGGCGAAGGCGGAAGGACTGTTCTGATGGCCCGCACGGCCGAGGTGACGCGCGAGACGAAGGAGACGCAGATCCGCGTCCGCATCGATCTCGACGGAACCGGGGAGGCGAAGGTCTCCACCGGCATCGGCTTCTTCGATCACATGCTCGACAGCTTCGCGCGGCATGGCGGCTTCGACCTCGAGGTCCAGACCACCGGCGACCTGCACATCGACATGCACCACACCGTCGAGGACACCGGCATCGTCCTTGGGCAGGCGGTCAACAGGGCGCTGGACGGGTTCAAGGGGATCCGCCGCTTCGGCTCGGCCTATATCCCGATGGACGAGACCCTGACGCGCTGCGCGCTGGACCTCAGCAACCGGCCCTATCTGATCTGGAAGGTGGCCTTCAGGACGCCGCTGGTCGGGACCATGGACACCGAGCTGTTCAAGGAATTCCACCACGCCTTCGCGATGAACGCGGGCGCCTGCGTGCATCTGGAAACCCTCTACGGCGACAACAGCCACCATATCGCCGAAAGCGGCTTCAAGGCCCTCGCCCGCGCCCTGCGGACGGCGGTGGAGCTGGATCCAAAGACCCACGGACGCGCGCCGTCCACCAAGGGCTCGCTCTAGGAAATCTCCATGCAGAGCGTCGCCCTGATCGACTACGGGTCGGGCAACCTGCGCTCGGCCGAAAAGGCCCTTCGCCGCGCCGCGGAAGGCCTTGCCACGCCCGTGGACATCATCGTCACCGCCGACCCGGATGTAGTCTCCCGGGCCGACCGGCTGGTCCTGCCGGGCGTGGGCGCCTTCGCGGCCTGCATGGGGGCGCTGTCGGCGCGCGACGGGCTGATCGCGGCCATGACGGAGACGGCCATCGTCCGGGGCTGTCCGTTCCTCGGCATCTGCGTCGGCATGCAGCTGCTGGCCGATCGCGGACTGGAGTTCGGCGAGACCCCGGGCCTGGGCTGGATTCCCGGCGACGTCGCCCGGCTGCACCCGGCCGACCCCGCCGCCAAGATCCCGCACATGGGCTGGAACGCCCTGGAGGATCTGGCCGATCACCCCCTTCTGAGAGGTCTCGAGGCGGGCGCGGAGATGTATTTCACCCACAGCTTCGCCTTCGCCCCGGCCGATCCGTCGCACATCATCGCCCGTGTCGACCACGGCGGGCGGTTCGCCGCGGCGGTGGCGCGTGAAACCATCATGGGGGTGCAGTTCCACCCCGAGAAATCCCAGACCCAGGGGCTGAGGCTGCTGGCGAACTTCCTGGAGACGCCCGCGTGATCCTCTATCCGGCCATCGACCTGAAGGACGGGCGCTGCGTGCGTCTGCTGCATGGCGACCTGAACAAGGAAACCGTGTTCAACAACGCGCCCGCCGACCAGGCCGCCCTGTTCCAGAAGCAGGGCTTTTCCTGGCTGCATGTCGTCGACCTGAACGGGGCGGTCGAGGGGCGGCCGGTCAACGGCGAGGCGGTGGCCGGCATCCTGGGCGCGGTCTCGATCCCGGTCCAGCTGGGCGGCGGGGTGCGGACCATGGCCTCGATCGAAGGCTGGATCGAGGGCGGCGTCAGCCGGGTGATCCTGGGCACCGTGGCGGTCAAGGATCCGGCGCTGGTCAAGGCCGCCGCCAGGGCCTGGCCCGAGCAGATCGCCGTGGCCATCGACGCGCGCGACGGCAAGGTCGCCACCGAGGGCTGGGTCGGCGACTCCGACCTCGGCGTAATCGAACTGGCGCGCCGTTTCGAGGATGTGGGCGTGGCCGCCCTGATCGTCACCGACATCGGCCGCGACGGGGCCATGACCGGGGTCAATATCGACCAGGTCGGGGAAGTCGCCGACGCGGTCGCCATTCCGGTGATCGCCTCGGGCGGCATCGCCTCGGTGCGCGACATCGAGCTGCTCAAGGCGCGGCAGGGCGCGGCCATCGCGGGCGCCGTGCTGGGCCGGTCTCTCTACGAGGGCGCTGTCGACCCGACCCAGGCGTTGAAGATCGCCGGCTGATGCTCAAGGTCCGCGTCATCCCCTGTCTCGACGTCAAGGACGGCCGCGTGGTCAAGGGCGTCAACTTCGTCGCCCTGCGCGACGCCGGCGACCCGGTCGAGCAGGCAGCCGCCTATGACGCGGCCGGGGCGGACGAGCTGATGTTCCTCGACATCACGGCCAGCCACGAGGGTCGGGGGGCGATCCTCGATGTCATCGCCCGCACGGCCGACGTCTGCTTCATGCCGGTGTCGGTCGGCGGCGGCGTTCGCACCGTCGAGGACGCCAGGCGCCTGCTGCGCGCCGGGGCCGACAAGGTCTCGATCAACACCGCCGCCGTGGAGGACCCCGACCTCGTCGCGCGCATGGCCGACGCCTTCGGCTCGCAGTGTGTCGTCGTGGCGGTCGACGCCAAGGGCCGGGGTGACGGGGGCTGGAACATCTTCACCTATGGCGGTCGCAACGACACCGGCGTCGATGCGGTCGAGTACGCGGCCCGGGCGGTGGAGAAGGGCGCGGGCGAGATTCTGCTGACGTCGATGGACCGCGACGGAGCCAGGACCGGCTACGATCTGCCGATGCTCCGGGCCATCACCGGCGCGGTCAGCGTTCCGGTCATCGCCAGCGGCGGGGCGGGCAACACCCGGCATCTGGTCGAGGCGGTGACGCTGGGGGGGGCCGACGCCGTGCTGGCGGCCTCGATCTTCCACTTCGGCGAGGTCTCGATCCCGGACGCCAAGCGGGCCATGGCGGCGGCGGGCATTCCCGTCCGCGGAATCCGGGAGATCGCCGCATGAGCCGGCTGTCCGAGGTCATCGCGCGGCTGGAAGCCGTGATCGAAAGCCGCAAGGGCGGCGATCCCGCGACATCCTGGACGGCCAGGCTGCTGGCCGATCCGGCGCTGGCTGGAAGAAAACTGATCGAGGAAGCCGGCGAGGCGGTCGAGGCGGCGGAATCCGGCGACCGTGACCATCTGGCGGCCGAGGCCGCCGATGTGATCTACCACCTCCTGGCGCTGCTGGCGGCGGCGGGCGCCTCGCCCGACGCCGTCGCGGAAAAGCTGGAAGCGCGGGAAGGCCGGTCCGGCATTGCCGAAAAGGCCTCGCGCGGCTCAGGCGGCGACCAGACCTAGCCTCTGCGCGTCGGCTGTGGCGGAAAGCTCCAGGGCCGCGAACATCTCCGCCCGGTCGGGACCGAGCTTGGGCGGGTAGTATTTCTGCTTCAGCGCCCTGGGCTTGGCCCAGGCGGTCAGGACCTTGGCGAAGGTCGATGGCCGCTTGAGCCAGGTCGAGGACGGCTCAAGCATGTGGAAGCCACGCATGAAGGCCCGCAACAGGGCCGGATCGGAGCGCAGGGCCGGAGCGATGGCGTCCTCGGCGAAGCTCTTCATCAGCCGCGCCTTGAACCGCGGGCGGTAGGACGGGTCCAGGGTGTTCCGGGCCCGGCGGATCGCCTGCCGGTCCTGGCTGCGCATGTCGCGGAAGTAGGGTCGCAGGTCGCTGTCGACGGCGGCCTGGTAGGCCAGCGCCCGGGCCACGGGATCACGGTCACCCGCCAGAACGTCCCTCAGCAGGTAGGCGGCGATGGCGGCGAACGAACAGCCGCGACCATACAGCGGGTTCGTCCGGGCCAGGCCGTCGCCGGCGAAGAACAGGTTCAGCGCGATCGGCTTGCCGTCCCTGACGGTCGAGCGCCAGCGGCTCTTCAGGTCACCCATGCCGTAGACCTTGCTGACCGGCTCGGACCGGTCTGCGGCGATCCAGGGGGCGACGCCGGGCAGCAGCTGGCAGATGCGATCGAAGATTTCCGGCCGCATGACCGCCAGGCGCAGGGTCTCCTCGATTTCCGGCACAGACAGGGTGATCGAGAAACAGCCGTTGTCGGCGGGAAACACGCCGTACTTGATGAAGCCCATGTCGCCGGCTCCCGGGACCGGGCCGCGTTCGGGCGGGGACTGGCCGGGCAGCAGCCGCCAGTGGCGGGTGTAGTAGAGAATGCCCGCGTCCTCGCTCTCCTCGTCCCAGCTCAGACCCTGTTCGGCCAGCCAGTCGAAGCCCTGCGAGGTGCGGCCGGCCGCGTCGATGACGACGTCAGCGCGCTCCTCGCGCTCGGCCTCGCCGTCCTTCAGCCTCAGGCCTTCGCAGACGAAGCGGCCTTCCGCGTCGAGACTGCCGACCAGGCCCGTGACGTTGACGCTGCTGTGCAGGGTCACGCCGGGCATGCGCTCGACATAGCGGCGGATCACCAGTTCCAGCGTCGTGCGGCGGCTGGTGATGACCGTGAGGATCTCGTCGCCCGGTTCAGGGCGGTAGCGGTCGCGGCTGGCGGCCGGCAGGCCGTCGGCGAACTTCATCTCCTGGCAGCCGGCCGCGCGCAGGTCCTCGAGAAGCGCCGGATGATGGTCGCGCACCAGGCTGCGCAGCCGGGCCAGAAAGGCGTGGCTATGCCGCAGATGGCCAACGCCGCGGCGGTTCCAGTCATGGAACGCCTCGTCGGCGCCGCCGGTCGGGGTCGGCGGGTCCCGTTCCAGGATGTCGATCTGGCGACCCTCGCCGCCCAGGGCCAGGGCGGTGAACAGGCCGGCCATGCCGGCGCCGATCACCAGGACGCGTTCAGTCATGGGGTAGTCCTCGGTCGTCTCGCGGCAGACTATGACAACCCCGCCGGTGGCCGACCAGTATGACGCGAGGTCAGGCCCGGGGCTTTCGCTTCAGGGCGATGTACAGCGCCCCTTCGCCGCCATGGCGGCGGTGAGCCTCGGACACCCCCGCGACGATGTCGCGCAGGGGCGGCGCCGACAGCCAGTCGGGCGTGAACCGCCGCAGCACCCCGTCGCCCCGCGTGCCCTTGCCGGTGATGACGAGGACTTCGCGGTGGCCCTCGTCCCAGACCCGCAGGAGAAAGGCCTGCAGGGCGGCGCGGGCGGTATCGTGGGTCATGCCGTGCAGGTCGATGCGGGCCTCGAGCGGCTCGTGGCCGCGCACGATGCGCTTGTGGCGTCCCGGCTCGATGGTTTCGGGCGGCCGGGCCGATTTGGCCTTCTGGGCAACCGCCCTCGCCGGCAGCG
>DAORNX010000009.1:0-16416 GCA_035441225.1 Caulobacter sp. | reverse complement strand
CGCGCGCGGCCCGGCCGCGAGCGCGCCGACCCCGAACGGTCCGCCCAGTTTGTGCGCCGCCAGCGCCAGGGTGTCCGCGCCGAGGGCGTTGAAATCGATGGCGATCTTGCCGGCCGCCTGGACCGCGTCGACGTGCAGCCAGCCGCCGGCCTCGCGGACCAGCGCCGACGCCTCGGCGACCGGCTGGATCACCCCCGTCTCGTTGTTGGCCAGCATCAGGCAGACCAGCGGCCTGCCGCCCTTGCCGAGAGCGTCGGCCAGCCAGGCCAGGTCGGCGACGCCATCCGCGTCCACGGGCCAGACCTCGACCGGAACCCCGGTCGCCTTGACATTCTCGCTGACCGCGCCGTGTTCGGTCGCGCCCAGCAGGATGCGGTCGACGCCCGCGGCCACGGCGCTCTCGATGGCCAGGGCGTTGGACTCGGTGCCGCCGCTGGTGAAGGTGATCGAACCCGGTTTGACCGCAATGAGGTCCGCCACCTGGGCCCGCGCGGCCTCGATCAGCGACCGCGCGGCCCGGCCGGCGGCGTGCACCGACGAGGGGTTGCCGCCGATCTCCAGCGCGCGCATCACGGCGGCCTTCGCCTCGGGGCGGACGGGAGCGGTGGCGTTGTAGTCGAGATAGAGGGTCACGCGGCCTCCGAGGCGGCCACGCGCAGCTTGCCGCTGAGCACGTCGGCCAGGGTCACCGACGCCAGATAGGCCTGCAGCTGTCGGCCCATCTCGTCCCACAGGTCATGGGTCAGGCAGCGCTCGCCGCCGACCATGCAGCCACGCCCGACCGGCTTGCCGCAGCGGGTCGCGCGCAGGGGCTCGTCGACCGCCAGCACGATGTCGGCGATGTTTGTCTCGCTGGCGCTCTGGGCCAGGCGGTAGCCGCCGCCCGGACCGCGCACGCTCCTGACCAGGCCCTTGCGGCGCAGGCGGGCGAACAGCTGCTCGAGATAGGACAGGGAAATCTGCTGGCGGGCGGCGATCTCGGCCAGCGACACGGCCCGAAGCGAGTCGTCGGCCCCCTGCCGGCCGGCGAGGTCGGTCATGGCCATCACGGCGTAGCGGCCCTTTGTGGACAGGCGCATGGCGAGATTCCTTGGCATCCGGCGCGCGGCCTGTGCTAAAGCCGCGCCTCGCCCGCAGGGGCCTTCGCGAAGGCCTGAGCGGACGTCGGTGATCTAGGAAAACCAAGCGCTGTGGTCAAGTATTCCGCGGCCCTGGAAGACGGGAAAAGCGCATGCCTGAAGTGGTGCTGACCGGCGCGGCCGGCCGGATCGAAGGTCGATATTCGCCGGGCAAGCGCGAGAACGCGCCGATCGCCCTGATCCTGCATCCCCACCCGCGCGCCGGCGGCCACATGAACAATCCGGTGGCCGTGCAGCTCTATCACCTGTTCATGAAGCGCGGCTTCTCGGTGCTGCGGTTCAACTTCCGCGGCGTGGGCCGCAGCCAGGGCGAGTTCGACGCCGGCATCGGCGAACTGGCCGACGCGGCCACGGCGCTCGACTGGCTGCAGGCGACCAACCCGCAGGCCAGCCAGTTCTGGGTCGCCGGCTACAGCTTCGGCGCCTACATCGGCATGCAGCTGCTGATGCGCCGGCCGGAGACCGACGGCTTCATCAGCGTCTCCCCGCCGACCAACATGTACGATTTCAGCTTCCTCGCCCCCTGCCCGGCCTCGGGCCTGATCCTGCACGGCCAGGCCGACACCGTGGTGCCGCCGGTCGAGGTCGAGCGGGTGGTCAGCAAGCTGCGCACCCAGAAGGGCATCGTCATCGACTACGAACTGGTCGAGGGCGCGACCCACTTCTGGGCCGAGCATCTGCCGGAAGTCGAGAAGCGCGTCGGGGCCTACCTCGACAAGCGCCTGGAAGCCGAACCGGCCTGACTTTCCGAGTAGCGAACCCATGAATCTCGACGCCATCGCCATCGGCCGCAATCCGCCCGAGGACGTCAACGTCATCATCGAGGTGCCGATCGGCGGCGAGCCGATCAAGTACGAGCTCGACAAGGACGCCGGGGTGCTGGTCGTCGACCGGTTCCTCTACACGGCCATGCGCTATCCGGGGAACTACGGCTTCATCCCCCACACCCTGTCGGGCGACGGCGACCCGGTCGACGTGATCGTGGTCAACACCCGGGCCATCGCGCCCGGCGCGGTAATGAGCTGCCGCATCGTCGGGGTGCTGCTGATGGAGGACCAGGCCGGCATCGACGAGAAGCTGATCGCGGTGCCATCCTCGCACCTGACCGCGCGCTACGACGCGGTGAAGGACTACACCGACCTGCCACGGATCACGCTGGACCAGATCGAGCACTTCTTCACCCACTACAAGGACCTCGAGCCCGGCAAATGGGTCAAGGTCAAGGGCTGGGGCGACGCGGCCGAGGCGCGCAGGATGGTGCTGGAAGGGATCGAGCGGGCGAAGGCGGAAAAGGCCTGACCCCATGCCGGCCTCGGTCACCGTAGGCGTCCTTTGCGCGGTGGCGGCCTTGCTGGCCGCCAAGGCCGGCGCCTGGGGCCTGTTCCAGCGGAAGGTTATGAAAGAGACGAGCGGCCTCCTGGCCCGCCGCGCGGAAGTCGTGCTCGCGGCGGCCGGCCTGCTGGCCGCGCTCGCCGTCGCGTTGCTGGTGACTCGACCCTTCTGAAATCGGCACATGCACTTCAGTGCATGTCCCCTCTTCACGCCCCGATCAGCGCCGCGATCTTCTGCACCGTGTTCCAGTTGCGGCCGGTGGATGTGAGCCCCAGCGCCTTCTTCCCGAACACCAGCGCGGCTTTCGAGTCGGCCACGCCGTCGCCGAAGAAGGCGTAGACGCAGCGATCTCCGGCCTCGATCCGCTCGCCCGGCGTCGCCGCCGCCCGGATCATAGCCAGCATCTCCGGCGTCACCGGCTCGCGCGTTACATTCACCAGAAACCGCGACGGCTCGCGTTCGGCTGCTGTCGGCATCGGATTGGCGTCGATCATCATCCGCCAGGCCTTGGGGCCCCGCACGATGAAGCGGGTGACCAGGCCCAGACGCCGTTCGGCCTCAGTCTCCAGCAGCGCTTCCAGTTCGGCGTCGCTCCGCTCGCCCGCCTCGAACACCACATTGCCGCTCTGCAGCAGGGTCTTCACATCCGTGAACCCCAAGGCCTCGACCATGGCCTTCAGCTCGGCCATGGCGATCTTCTTCGCGCCGCCGACATTGACGCCGCGCAGCAGGGCGATGCGCATCGTCATGGCGATCAGTACAGCAGGAAGGGGCGGCGGGCCGCTTCCCACGCCTGCTCGTCGGGCGTGGCCAGGGCGTCGAGGTCGTCCGGCATGGCGGCGGGATCATCGACCCACTCGCGCAGACCGGGGCCGCCGTTGATCACGTCGATGGCCAGTTTGTCGAACACGTACTCGTACGGGAAGTCCCGCCACAGCCGATAGTCCGGATACAGCCGGCGGATGGCCTTGAAGGCCAGCGCCTGCAGTCGCCAGGGCCGGAACGCGGCGTGGTCGTAGGCCGGATCGTCGACGTGGATCTGCACGCCGTTGCACAGCTGGCCGACATGCTTGTGGAAGGTCGGCTGGAACCAGATGTCGCGCGGGCGGCAGCCGTTCAGCCACTGCGGGGCCAGGGCGTTCATCTCCGCGATGACCTTGCGGGCGTCGATGTCCGGCGCGCCAAACAGCTCCAGCGGCCGGGTCGTGCCGCGGCCTTCGGACAGGTGGGTCCCCTCCAGCATCACCGTGCCGGCGTAGGCGCGGGCCATCGAGAGGTTGGGTGCGTTGGGGCTGGGGTTGATCCAGCTGCGCTCGCCCAGCGGCCAGCCGTAGCCGGGTCCGGCAGCGGGGTCGTAGCCCTCCATCGCGATCACGCGATAGACGACATCCAGGCTGCGGCTGCGCACGAACCACTGGCCCAGCTCGCCGAGCGTCAGGCCATGGCGCATCGGCAGCGGCCCGGCGCCGACGAAGCTCTCCCAGCCCGGCAACAGGGTCAGCCCTTCGATGGGCCGGCCGGCGGGGTTGGGCCGGTCGAGCACCCAGACTTCCTTGCCGTGCTCGGCGGCGGCCTCGAGCACGTACAGAAGGGTGGTGATGAAGGTGTAGATGCGGCAGCCGAGGTCCTGCAGGTCGACCAGGATCACGTCGAACGTGCCCATGGCCTGGCCGGTCGGGCGGCGCGTCTCGCCATAGAGACTGAATACGGGGAAGCCGTAGACCGGATCGGTGAAGTCCGGCGACTCCATCATGTTGTCCTGCAGGTCGCCGCGCATGCCGTGCTGCGGCCCGAAGGCGGCGGTGATCTGGATGTCGGGGCAGGCCGCCAAGGCGTCGATGGAATGGGTCAGATCCGCCGTCACCGACGCCGGATGCGCGAGCAGCGCCACCCGCTTGCCGGCCAGTGGCGCGCGCAGGGCGGGATCGGCGAGCAGGCGGTCGATGCCGAAGTTCATGAGGGCTCCAGGACGCAGGCGAACGAGTCGGGGTGATGAAAGTCGGGCTTGTCGGGGCCATGCGCCAGCGCCCAGTAGGACTTGCGGCCGCTGGCCTCCTCGATGACCGCTGAAAGGCCCAGCCGCCAGGGCTGGTCCACGGGCAGATCGAGTCCGGCCAGATCAAGCGTGGCGACCAGCTCGTAAAGCCCCTCGCCCGCCCGCTGGGTCATGTGTCGCAGGGCGGCGCCCGGCAGCTGCGCCATGGCGCCGTCGCGATAGCCGGCGAACCCGTAGGCGGCCCATTGGTCTGACGGTGAAAGGTTGATCTCGGCATAGCCTCCGGGGATCTGCACGAAGGCTTCGAAACAGGTGGTCTTCCAGAGCCCGTCGGCGCGGCCGCGTTCAGCGCGCCCGGGCAGGCTGATGCGGCTGACATCGCCGCTCGTCACATAGCGCAGCGCCAGGCTCGCCCCGCCCCCTCGCGCCAGATTGACCTCGATCCGCGAGACCGCGTCGCAAGGGGTGTCGGGGTGACAGGTCAGCGCCAGCAGCATCCCCCTTCGATAGCCCCTGCTTGACGCTGGTCAACACCGCAGGCATTCAGCAACCCATGATCGCCCGGTTCACCCTTTGCAGCCTTTATTACGCCCGCTCGTCCTGACGAGCGGCGTTGCGATCGCATGCCGCCACACCGCCGGCGGCATGCTCTGACCCTTCCAGCAGATTGTCTCCGGCCTCATTCCGAGGAGACCTTTCCATGCTGATGACCTTGAACCCCTCCCCGCCCGACGTGCTAGAGCCGTCCGCGCAAGGAGACCCTGCCCCGATGACCGCCGACGCCGCCTTCAAGTCCGACTTCCTGCGCACGCTGCAGGACCGCGGCTACATCCACCAGATCACCCATCCGGAGGAGCTGGACGCGGCGGCGACCCAGGGCGTGGTCACCGCCTACATCGGCTTTGACGCCACCGCGCCCAGCCTGCACGTGGGCAGCCTGATCCAGATCATGATGCTGCGCCGGCTGCAGCAGGCCGGGCACAGGCCGATCGTGCTGATGGGCGGGGGCACGACCAAGGTCGGCGACCCGACCGGCAAGGACGAGTCGCGCAAGCTGCTCAGCGAGGCCGACATCCGGGCCAACATCGCCAGCATCAAGACGGTGTTCGAGAAGTTCCTGACCTTCGGCGACGGCCCGACCGACGCGGTCATGGTCGACAACGACGAGTGGCTCTCGAAGTTCGGCTATGTCGAGTTCCTGCGCGAGTTCGGCGTGCACTTCACGATCAACCGCATGCTGGCGTTCGACTCGGTCAAGCAGCGGCTCGAGCGCGAGCAGCCGATGACCTTCCTCGAGTTCAACTACATGCTGATGCAGTCCGTGGACTTCCTCGAGCTGTCGCGCACGCGGAACTGCAGGCTGCAGATGGGCGGGTCCGACCAGTGGGGCAACATCCTCAACGGGGTGGAGCTGATCCGCCGCGTCGACCAGAAGCCGGCCTTCGGCCTGACCACCCCGCTGCTGTCGACGGCCTCGGGCGCCAAGATGGGCAAGACCGCCCAGGGCGCGGTCTGGCTCAACGCCGACATGCGCAGCCCCTACGACTACTGGCAGTTCTGGCGCAACGCCGAGGACGCCGACGTCGGCCGCTTCCTGCGCCTGTTCACCGACCTGCCGCTGGACGAGGTGGCGCGGCTGGAGGCGCTGGAGGGCGCGGCGATCAATGACGCCAAGAAGGTGCTGGCGGACGAGGCGACGCGGATGTTGCACGGAGCGGACGCCGCCAGGGCCGCGCGGGCCAAGGCTGAAGAGGCCTTCGAACTGGGCAACACGGCTGCTGCCGCGACCTCGGTGGACTTTCTCTGGGCCGGTGAGAACGGCGATCTCACCCAACGTAGCGCGGAGGCCATTGTGAAGGGCGCCGGACTTGCCGGATCCGTCAAGGAAGCACGCAATCTCATCGAGCAGGGGACAATCCTGATCAATGATGTGCGGATCACAAATCCGAAGGCACACTACAACCGCACCGATGGCACGGGCGATGACGGCCTGTTCAAGATCCAGAAGGGCAAGAACAAGATCGTCTGGGTTCGCCCCGTCTGATCCACCATACTCCGCTCATCCCCGCGAAGGCGGGGACCCAGGTTTTTTCAGAGCTCCGGCTCACGGTTCCGACCATGCGGCGCGCCAACCTTGAAGGTGAGCCGCGGTTTCAAAAAAAGCCTGGGTCCCCGCCTTCGCGGGGAAGAGCGGGATTCATGGAGGGCATTTCGTGACTGACCTGACCATTGGCGACCGCGCCCCCGACTTCGACCTGCCGACCGACACGGGCCGCGTCTCGCTGTCGGCCCTCAAGGGCAAGACGGTCGTGCTGTTCTTCTATCCCAAGGACGACACGCCCGGCTGCACGACAGAAAACATCGCCTTCTCGGGCCTCAAGGCCGAGTTCGACGCGGCCGGCGCCGTGCTCGTCGGGGTGTCGAAGGACACGGCCGCCAAACACGGCAAGTTTCGCGCGAAGCATGGCCTGACGGTGGAACTGGGCTCCGACGCCGACAGTGACGTCATCGAGCGCTACGGCGCCTGGGTTCAGAAGAGCCTCTACGGGCGGGAGCACATGGGCATCGACCGCTCGACCTGGCTGATCGACGGCGAGGGCGTGATCCGCAAGGTCTGGCGCAAGGTCAAGGTCAAGGGCCACGCCGAGGAGGTCCTGGCCGCCGCCCGGGCCCACTAGGCGCTCCTCCGGCGACGTTCGGCCGCACCCCGGCCCGAAACGACCCGTTACCCAGCGGTAACTCCAAGTGTTGCGAAAACGCCGCGCCCGCCTCCAAATGTTCCCGCCCAGCGAGCAAAGTTGAGGGCAGGAACTGGTCTAATGGGCAGTCATGGTTAATCCTGCCCTCGCAAGGTCAGAATCCCAGCTTCGCGCACACCTCACGCGCGAAGGGTCTTGCGCGTTCCCCCCAGTTGGCCGCATATCGCCGGAAACCGAAAACTCGGGTTCGGGGGCTATGGCGACAGCACGCTTGCGCAGAATTCGGCGGGCCTTGGAGGAGCTGTTTCCGGAACGGCATCTCTACATCCGTTCGGGCGGCGAGATGCGCGGGTTCGTCCTGTCCACCGGCAAGCAGATCGCCGGCGCCGGGCTCATCGGCGCGGCAGCCCTGTGGATGGGCGTCTGCACCGCGGCGATGCTCGTCAGCGCCCTGTCGGTCAGCGCCACCGACCAGGAACTGGCCCGCCGCAACGCCTACTGGGAACGGGTCACCGCCGATCGCCAGGCGCGCCTGAACAGCGCCATGCAGCAGCTGTCGCAGACCGACGGCTCGCTCGGAGAGCTGGCCAGTTCGGTCGAGAAGCGGCACGCCGCCCTCGCCCTGCTGCTGACCGAATTCAAGGGCGCGCCCGGCGCCATGGCCGCGCTGGCTCCCGCCAAGCCGCGGCTCAACGCCGGCTCGCCGGTTCAGCGGGTGCAGTACACCCTGATGGACCAGGAGCGGATGATCAGCGCCGCCGAGAGCTACGCCCTCAGTCGCGCCGAACGGCTTCGCCTCGCCTTCCGCCTCGCCGGACTTAACCCTGACAGCTACGCCGCCCGCGGCGGCGGCCTCGGCGGCCCGCTGATCGAGGCTCGCGACCCGCGGGCCCTGGCCGCGGTGCTTGACGTCGACGAGAGCTTCGCCCAGCGGATCCAGCGCGCCTCGTCCAATATGTCCGACATGCGCTCGCTGGCCACGGCCGCGCGCGGCCTGCCCTTCTTCCGCCCGACCAGCGCGGCGGCCCAGTCGAGCAGCTACGGCGTGCGGCTCGATCCGTTCACCCGGCGGCCGGCCTTCCATTCCGGCCTCGACTTCCCGGGCGCGAGCTTCACGCCCATCTATGCGACCGCGCCGGGCGTGGTCTCCTTCACCGGCGTTCGGTCCGGTTACGGCAATACCGTCGAGATCGATCACGGCAGCGGGTTCAAGACCCGCTACGCCCACCTCGCCGGCTACACAGTAAGCGTCGGACAACGGGTTGCGGTTGGCCAGCGTATTGCATCGATGGGGTCGACCGGCCGGTCGACTGGCCCACATTTGCACTATGAGGTGTGGGTCAATGGCCGGGCGCAGAACCCCAACCGATTCTTGAAGGCCGGCGAATATGTTCAGCAAGCAGACTAAGACCCCGCCCAAACCCACCGCCGCTTCGGCTCCGGCGCCCGCGCCGACGCCCCAGGCGCCCGAGCCGCCCAAGGCGCGCCCGAAGGTGGCGTCCCTTATCAGTGACGGGATTACGATCGAGGGCGGCGTCGTCGGCGACGGCGAACTGCAGATCGACGGCGTGGTCCGCGGCGACGTGCGCGTCGGCCGACTGACCGTCGGCGACACCGGTCACATCGAGGGTTCGGTCTATGCCGAAGCCGCCGAGGTCCGTGGCCGCGTGATCGGCTCGGTGACCGCCAAGCAGGTGCGTCTTTATGGGACAGCCTACGTCGACGGCGACATCACCCACGAACAGCTGGCGATGGAAACGGGGGCCTTCTTCCAGGGCCGCAGCCTGAAGTTCCAGCGTCCGCAGCAGCCGCAGCACAGCCCCGCGCCGCAGGCCCCCCATCCGCAGAGCCTCGGCATTCCGCCCAAGGTCGGCTGATTTCGCGCCATCGATCTCTCCCCTTCATGGGGAGGGACGTCGGCGGAGCCGACGGTGCGGGGACGTTGCGTGGTTTCACACGCGCCTGCGGCGCCGTTCACCATGACGTCGGCAAATCCACGTCATCGTGAGCAGCCGCGAAGCGGCGTGTCGCAAGACGCAGGCTGAAGCCGCGTCGGCCGACGTCCTCCCGCGCGGCGAAAAGGGCCCTACCCCTCGACCGCGTCCCGCGTGGCGCCGACGCGCTGCGCCAGGGCGGCGCCCATGAACGCGTCCAGGTCGCCATTCAGCACGCCATCGGTGTCGGAGGTCTCGACGTTGGTCCGCAGGTCCTTGACCATCTGGTAGGGCTGCAGGACGTAGCTGCGGATCTGGTGGCCCCAGCCGATGTCGGTCTTCTGGTCCTCGAGGGCCTGGGCCGCCGCCTCGCGCTTTTGCAGCTCCATCTCGTAGAGCCGCGCGCGCAGCATCTTCCAGGCTTCTTCCCGGTTCTGGTGCTGGCTGCGGCCGGCCTGGCAGGCCACGGCGATACCGGTCGGGATGTGCGTCAGGCGCACGGCCGAGTCGGTCTTGTTGATGTGCTGCCCGCCGGCCCCGCTGGCCCGATAGGTGTCGGTGCGCACGTCGGCCGGGTTGATCTCGATCTCGATGGTGTCGTCGATGACCGGATAGACCCAGGCCGAGGCGAAGCTGGTGTGGCGTTTGGCGGCGGCGTCATAGGGACTGATGCGCACCAGTCGGTGCACGCCGGCCTCGGTCTTCAGCCAGCCATAGGCGTTGGGGCCCTTGACCTGCAGCGTTGCCGACTTGATGCCGACCTGGTCGCCACTGGTCTCCTCGACGAGTTCGACGCTGTAGCCGTGGGCGGTGGCCCAGCGCGTGTACATGCGCAGCAGCATGTTGGCCCAGTCGCAGGACTCCGTGCCGCCGGCGCCGGAATTGATCTCGACATAGGCGTCGTTGCCGTCGGCCTCGCCGGACAGCAGGGCTTCCAGCTCGGCCTTGGCGGCCCGGGCCCTGATGTCCTTCAGCTGGGCGCGCGCGTCCTCGAGCGACGCCTCGTCGCTCTCCGCATCGGCCATCTCGGCGTACTCGAGGGCATCCGACAGGTCGCGCTCGATCGCGCGCACCGCCTCGACCCGGTCGGCCAGCTGCTGGCGTTCGCGCATCAGGGCCTGGGCCTCGCTCGGCCGGTCCCACAGCGTGGGATCCTCCGAACGGGCGTCCAGTTCGTGCAGGCGTCTTAGGGCTGCATCCCAGTCAAAGACGCCTCCTGAGCAGTCCGACGGACTGCTCGATGTCGGCCTTGGCGGCCTCGACATCCGGTCTCATGAAAGTCTCCGATCAAGCGGGCGCGGGGCTTACCGCAGCGACCGCCTCAATACAATCCCGACAGGTCGTCGGGGATCCGGGGCTTCGGGGCGGGCTTGGGGGGCTGCGACGGCGACTGCTCGGTGCTCAGCTTTCCGCCGGGCCAGGCCTCCTGGTAGTTCTGCGGGCCGGCCGGGTTGACCGGGGCCACCGGACCCACGGGACCGCGCGGTTCGGTGCCGGGCCGGAAGGCCTCGCGCTGGCCGCCGACGACGGCGAACTTGGCCGCCTTCGGCGGGGTGAAGGCCTCGACGGGCATCCCCTTGACCGCCTCGGTCATGAAGTCGATGAACACCGGCAGGGCCGAGACGCCCCCCACCTCGCCCTCGCCGAGCGAGCGGTTGTCGTCGAATCCGACGAACACCCCGACGACCACCTGGGGCGTGAAACCGACGAACCAGGCGCTGCGGTATTCATTGGTCGTGCCCGTCTTGCCGCCGACCGGGCGACCCAGCACCCTGGCCGGGGTGGCCGTGCCGCGCTGGACCACGCCCTCGAGCATCGAGGAAATCTGATAGGCGGTGATCGGGTCGATGATCTGCTCGCCGGCCGGCGCGACCCGCGGGCTCTCCTCGCCGCCGAACCCGGCCGTGCAGCGGGGGCAGTCACGCTTGTCGGCGCGGTAGATGACCTGTCCCTCGCGGTCCTGGACCAGCTCGATCAGGTGCGGCTCGACCTTGCGGCCGCCGTTGACAAAGGCCGTGTAGGCCGCGGTCAGCTTGAACGGCGTGGTCTCCCCCGCCCCCAGCGCCATGGCCAACACGGGCTGCATCGAGCGGACAATGCCGAACTTCACGCACAGGTCGGCGATCTTCTTCATGCCCACGCCCTGGGCCAGGCGGACGGTCATGGCGTTGCGCGAAAGCTCCAGCCCCCGGCGCAGCGGCATCGAGCCGTAATATTTCTTGTTGTAGTTCTGCGGCGACCAGTCCTCGCCCTTGACCGCGCCCTTGAAGCTGATCTGGGCGTCGGTCACGTAGCTGGCCGGGGTGTAGCCGCCGTCGGGTTCGAGCGCCGCGGCGTAGACGAACGGCTTGATCGCCGATCCGGGCTGACGCATCGCCTGGGTCGCGCGGTTGAAACTCGACAGCGAGAAGGAATAGCCGCCGACCATCGCCAGCACCCGGCCCGAGTGCGGCTCGATGGCCACCAGGGCGCCGTTGACGGCGGGCACCTGGCGCAGGCGATAGCCGCCGCTGGAGGCCGGCTCGACGAACACCAGGTCCCCGACCTTGAGACCCTTGCCCGCGCGAGCCCAGGCGACATCCTCGGCGACCAGGTTCCCGGGGGGAAGTTCCCTGGCCGGAACGACGCGGACGCCACCGGTCACGCTGGCCACCACGGCGGCGCGCCAGCCGCGGCGCTCGGACGGCGGCGACTTTTTCAGCGCGGCCTTCTCCCAGCCCGCCGCCATGTTGGTCGTGCCCCAGGCCCCGCGCCAGCCGTGGCGGCGATCGTAGTTCTCCAGCCCGTCCATCAGCGCCACGCGCGCGGCGGTCTGCAGCCGCGGATCGAGCGTGGTGCGCATGTAGTAGCCGCCCTCGCTGAGGCGCGGGCCGAGGGTGGCCAGACCCCGCCGGCGCACCTCCTCGACGAAATAGTCGGCGTCCTTGTACTTGGCCCGCGACGGGGCGGCCTGGACCTTGAGGTCCTCCTTCATCGCCGCCTCGGCGTCGGCGCGGCTGACCCAGCCCAGTTCGGCCATCTGGCTCAACACCCAGTTTCGCCGGGCGATCGCGTTCGCCTTTCGGCGGATCGGGTGGTAGTTGTCCGGCCCCTTGGGCAGCGACGCCAGATAGGCGCACTCGGCCAGGGTCAGCTCCGACACCGGCTTGCCGAAGTAATTGAAGGCTGCCGCGCCGACCCCGTAGGAGCGGTAGCCGAGCCAGATCTCGTTCAGATAGAGCTCGAGAATCCGGTCCTTGGTCAGGGTCTGTTCGAGTCGCCGGGCGAGAATCGCTTCCTTGAGCTTGCGCCCGACCGTGGCGTCGCTCGTCAGCAGGACGTTCTTGGCCACCTGCTGGGTGATCGTCGAGCCGCCTTCAAGTCGCCGGCCCTGCAGCGCGTTGAGCACGTTCTTGATCATGGCCCGCGACAGGCCCTGCACATCCACCCCGCTGTGCTGGAAGAAGTTGCGGTCCTCGGCGGCGAGGAACGCCTGCACCAGACGCGGCGGAAGCTGGTCGTAGGGGATGAAAATCCGCCGTTCGCGCGAGAATTCGCCGATCAGCGTGCCGTCCCAGGCATACACCCGCGTCGCCGTCGGGGGACGGTAGTCGGTCAGGTCGCCCGCATCGGGCATGTCGTGGAACAGCCAGGCCGCATAGATGGCCAGGGTGAAGCCCGCCACCGCAATGAGGCTGAGCACACTGACCCCGACGATGGCCACCCATCGCTCGGGCGGCTCCTCGAACGGCCAAAGTCGCAGAAGGGCCTTCTCAAGCATGGGCCTGCTTAACCTGACTGGAGCCGGGCGCCAACGGCCCCGACGTCAGAGATCGGTCAGCGGCTCGCGGTCTTCACCTGACGGGCGAACCAGGCGTCCACGGCGTCGCCCACGGCGTCCATCAGCCTTCTGCGACTGGCGGAATCGGTCAACTGCCGCTCGTCCTCGGGGTTGTTGATGAAGCCCATTTCCAGCAGCACGGCCGGCACATCGGGGGCCAGCAGCACCATCAGATTTCCGTCGCGGTGGCTGCGGCGCAACAGGGTCGTCTCGTCGGCGATGTGTTCGAGCAGCACTTCGGCGAAAGCGGCCGACCGATTTCGGGTCGAGCGCTGCGTCAAGTCGAGGATGATCTCGCCCACCGTGCGGTCGGCGCCGGGGAAGTTGACCGGCATCAGCCAGTCATCCTTGCGCAGCACGCTGGTCACCCGGCTCTCGCCGCGTTCGGACAGGGTGTAGACGCTGGCGCCGCGCATGGCGGTCGTCGGACCGGAATCGGCGTGCAGCGAGATGAACAGATCGGCGTCGGCGGATCGGGCGATCCGCACGCGGCTGTCGAGCGGTATGTAGGCGTCGGTCGAGCGGGTCAGGACGACACGGTAGCGGCCGGTCCGCTCGAGTCGGGCCTTGAGCGCCTTGGCGGCCGCCAGGGTCACGTCCTTCTCGTGCGACGCGGCGCCCGGGGCGCCCGGGTCCTTGCCGCCGTGGCCGGCGTCGATGACCACGACGCGCGGACCGCTGCGCGCCATGGCGCGGGTCGTCGTGGGCAGCGGCGGCGACGTGGTCCGCCGCGCCGGCGCCGCGGCGGGAGCCTCGCCGATCGCCTTCAGGTCGATGACATAGCGATAGGTCGAGACGCCATCGCCCGGCGGCAGCAGGAAGCGCCGGCGCACCTCGGCGTCACGGACCAGATCGATATGCAGTTTCAGGGCGGTCGGGCCCCGTTCGAGGTTCCAGCGGCGCACCAGACCCTGCCCGCCGCCGCTCAGGTCGCCGGAGGTGTCGATCCGCGGCAGGGCGACCACGACCTTGCCGTCCGCACCGTCGGACACCAGCTTGCCGGTCACCGAGCGGTCGAGGTCCAGAACGATGCGGGTCTCGGCCTGGTCGCCACCGAGGCGCACCTTGAGCAGGCCGGAGTTGGACGAGCCGCGGGCGACCCCGCCGAGAGCAATGACCGTCAGAATCAGGCAGGCCAGGGCGAAATAGCCCCTCCATCCCGCCAGAACTCCACCGGTCGCCAACGCTCGCATTCTACGCCCCAGTCATCGCTTTGCGATTTTGACGGCCATGATCGCCCGTCTCGGGTGTCGAATTGGTTAAGGCTTTGCCTACGGCGGCGAGCGCCGACGCGCTTTCCTTTTGCGCGCGGATAAGCGTAATGTCGTCCCGCGCGCCGGTCCCCGCGACTGACGGGGATTCTCCGCGCATGAGACAGAATGAAAGGCCGTGCGTCCGGCCCATCGCCCTCCGGCGAACGACGCGACCATCTGATCCCGCGCCGATCCTGGCGCGACAGGGAATAGACCTCATGGGCTGCGCACACGCCCTGGCCTGGCTTTCGCCCCGACGCACCGCCGCTCGCGGCGCGCAGGACGGCCACACGGAGCGCGCCTTCACATCATGCCGGCGACCGGGCCAAGCGCCCGCCGCGCGCCGGGGAGACGCTTTAAATGACCAAGAAGATGCTTATCGACGCCGCTCACCCGGAAGAAACCCGGGTCGTCGTCGTGGACGGAACCCGGGTTGAAGAGTTCGATTTCGAAAGCCAATCCAAGAAACAGCTTCGCGGGAACATCTACCTTGCCAAGGTGACGCGGGTCGAACCCAGCCTTCAGGCGGCCTTCATCGAATACGGCGGCAATCGCCACGGCTTCCTGGCCTTCAACGAGATCCACCCCGACTACTACCAGATCCCTCTTGCAGACCGCGAGGCGCTGATGCGCGCCCAGGCCGAGGAGGACGACGAACCGGTCGCCGGAAACGGTCGCGGTCGCGCCGCGGCGGCCGAATCGGATGACGACGATGATCACGAGGTCTCCGAGGACGAAGACGACGTGATGGACGAGGAGGTGGCCCGTCGTCGCCGCCGCCTGATGCGCAACTACAAGATCCAGGAAGTGATCCGCCGCCGGCAGATCATGCTGGTGCAGGTCGTCAAGGAAGAGCGTGGCAACAAGGGCGCGGCCCTGACCACCTACCTGTCGCTGGCCGGCCGCTACGGCGTGCTGATGCCCAACACCGCGCGCGGTGGCGGCATCAGCCGCAAGATCACCACCGTCACCGACCGCAAGAAGCTCAAGACCATCGTCCAGAGCCTGGACGTGCCCAAGGGCATGGGCCTGATCGTCCGCACGGCCGGCGCCAAGCGCACCAAGACCGAGATCAAGCGCGACTACGACTACCTGCTGCGCCAGTGGGAGAATATCCGCGAGACGACGCTGCACTCGATCGCTCCGGCGCTGATCTACGAGGAGGAAGACCTCGTCAAACGCGCTATCCGCGACCTGTTCGACAAGGATATCGACGGGGTCTGGGTCGAGGGCGAGCGCGGCTACAAGGACGCGCGCGACTTCATGCGCATGCTGATGCCGTCCCAGGCCAAGAAGGTGCAGCTGTACCGGGAGCCCACGCCGCTGTTCGTGGCGCATAAGGTCGAAGGTCACCTGTCGCAGATCTACACCCCGGTCGTGCCGCTCAAGTCCGGCGGCTACCTGGTGATCAACCAGACCGAGGCGCTGGTCGCCATCGACGTCAACTCCGGCAAGTCCACGCGCGAGCGCAACGTCGAGGCCACGGCCGTCAAGACCAACATGGAGGCGGCCGAAGAGGCCGCCCGCCAGCTGCGCCTGCGCGACCTGGCCGGCCTGGTGGTCATCGACTTCATCGACATGGAGGAGTCGAAGAACAACCGGGCGGTCGAGAAGAAGCTGAAGGACAGCCTCAAGGACGACCGCGCCCGCATCCAGATGGGCAAGATCAGCTCGTTCGGCCTGATGGAAATCAGCCGCCAGCGCCGTCGCAGCGGCGTGCTGGAGGGCACCACCCACGTCTGCGAGCATTGCGCCGGCACCGGCCGCGTGCGCTCGCCGGAATCGAGCGCCCTGGCCGCCCTTCGCGCGGTCGAGATGGAAGCCCTGCATGGCGGCGGCGAGGTGACCCTGAAGGTCTCGCCGGCCGTCGGCCTGTACATCCTCAACGAGAAGCGCGCCTACCTGACCCGCGTGCACCAGACGCATCACCTGTTCGTCACCGTGCAGATCGACGCGGCCCTGGGCCAGGCGGAGCATGAGATCGAGCGTACGGCCAGCGGCGAGCATTCGCTGCACGACCTGGAGCCGGTCCCGACCGTCGGCCGCGTCGCCTATGATCCCGAGGACGATCTGCTCGACGACGGCTCGGACATCGAGGACGAGGAAGACGAGGACGAGGACGAGGACGAGGAAGAGGCCGAAGAGAACGAGGGCGGTCTCGCCGGTGACGATGGGGACGACGACGAAGACGCCCGACCGGCCCGTGCGGCCCGCGGTGAAGGCGAGTCGGGCGACGAAGCCGG
>DAORNX010000008.1:14124-17016 GCA_035441225.1 Caulobacter sp. | reverse complement strand
CCCTCCCCGCGCAGCTGGAGGTCGCGCTGACGCGACTGGTCCCCGGCGTTCGGGTGCGCAGCGCCGGGGTCAGCGGCGACACCAGCGCCGGCGGCGCGGCGCGCGTCGACTTCAGCGTCCAGAAGGATACGGCCGTCTGCGTCGTGGCCCTGGGCGGCAACGACCTGCTGCAGGGACTCGACCCGAAGCAGACGCGGGCCAACCTCGACCGCATCATCCGCCGCCTGCAGGCGCGCGGGATCACCGTCGTGCTGGCCGGCCTCAGCGCGCCCACCGCCATCGGCCGCAACTACGCGCGGGAGTTCGGCGCCGTGTTTCCGACCCTCGCCAGGCAACGCGGCGTGCCGCTGTATCCCAACCTGCTGGCCGGGGTGGCCGGCGATCCCCGGCTGAATCAGCGCGATGGCATCCATCCCAACGCCGCCGGGGTCAGGATCATCGCCGCGGGGCTGGCGCCGGTCGTGGCCAGGGCGCTCGCGAAGGCCCGATGATCCGCCTGTTCGCCGCGATCGCCATTCCCGAGGAGATCGGCGAGCCGCTGTTGCGCCGGCAGCAGGGGCTTCCGGGCGCGCGCTGGCGGCCGCTGGAGGCTTTCCACATCACCCTGCGGTTTTTCGGCGACGTGCAGGAAAGGGTCGCCGAGGACCTCGACCTGGAACTGTCCCACATCACCAGCGCGCCGTTCGCGGTCACGCTGGACGGCGTCGGCGCGTTCGGTGAGGGGCCGGACATCCATGCGGTCTGGGCCGGGGTGGCCGAGAACCCGCCCCTGCGAACGCTCGCCGGCCGCTGCGAGACGGCGGCGCGACGCGCACGGGTCACGCCCGACGGTCGGACCTGGCGCCCTCATCTGACGCTGGCCTATCTGCGACGCCCGGATCCGACCGACGTGGCGGTCTGGATCCAGGCCAACAACCTGCTGCGGTCGCCGCCGTTCGCGATCGACCGGTTCGGTCTCTATTCGAGCCACCAGACCGGCGAGGGCTCGCGCTATGTGCTTGAGCGGGAATACAGCCTCTGACGCGCGGTCAGGAGCCGGCGGCCACGACCCCCAGGGTGATGGTGTAGAGCATCTGCGCGGCCGTCGGATGGCAGCTGGCGCTGGGCTCATCCTTGCGGCAGACTCCGGCGGGCGTGTCGTAGCCGACGCTGACGGCGACCAGCTCGCCGCCCTTCTTGTAGCCCGTCGCCGTGCCCGTGGGGCCGTCGGCGTCGGCGTTGTGATCGCGGGTCCAGCCCGCGCCCAGCATCATCGCGTCGAGCTTGTCGGCCACGGCCTGGAAGTTGGTCCCGTACTGCGTCCCGTCGCCGGAGAAGGCGATCTGGCAGCCCTGGGCGCTGGCCTGGCCCGGATAGCCGACGCTGGCCGGACCGACCGTCGCGGCGGTTCCCAGCACCGCCGTCGAGGTCGTGTAGAGCGTGTTGCAGGTGGCCGACACCGCCGCGCTCTCGGCGCGGGCCGGCATCGGGACGGCGACGGACGTGGCGACGGCAAGCGCCCCGATGGCGGCGAGGACAGTGAATCTGGACATGGCGGCTCCGTTCGATCGGGTCCCCGCGCGTCCGGGATCGGCGCGCCGGTCAAGGTCGGCCGGAGCCTAGCCCCTCACCGCCGGTGGCGGAACGCCGGTTTCCTCAAAACGGGTCACTGCGCGCGGATGGCTTCACAGAACCGACAGCCATGCTAGAGGTCGATTTCTAAATGCAACGGACTTGGGAGACAGGTCATGGCCAGCGTCAGCTACATCACCGTCGGATCGAACGATCTGGAGGCCGCCAAGGGCTTCTACGACGCCCTGCTCGGCTCGATCGGCATGAAGGGCGTCTTCGAGCATCCGACCGGCGGACGGCTCTATCGCGGCAAGGCCACGGGTCTGTTCGGCGTGCTGGGCCCCTACGACGGCGGCGCGGCGAGCGTCGGCAACGGCATGATGGGCGGCTTCAGCTTCGACAGTCGCGAGGAGGTCGACGCGTTCCACGCGAAGGCGCTTGAGCTGGGTGGGACCTGCGAGGGGCCTCCCGGCGAGCGCCAGCCGGGCGCCTATTTCGCCTATTTCCGCGACCTGGACGGTAATAAGCTCTGCGGGTTCAAGTTCGGCTAGCGGAAGGACGGCGCATGAATCGTTGGCTGGGCCTATCGAAAGTCATCGCTCCCTATGGGGACCTGATTGGCGCGTCCGTAAGCCTTGCGGTCATGACGCTCTTGATCGCTAGCGCCCTAGTTTCAATAACGAAGAGGGCTGGACCATCCTTTCCGATAGTCCCGCTCACGCCCTCGCAGCATGCGCAATACCTGAGCTTCGTTTTCGGGCCCGAGGCTTGGCGTACTGGCGGCGGCTTTCAGCGAGCGCTGCTAGTTATCATTCGCCTAGCGCTGGTCGTGGCCATGGTTGGAATCGTCATTTGGTTCGCAACGAATGTAACTGTCGCGATCTCTGGAGCGCCGCCGTACCCTCCGCCGGCGTAGGACTAAAGCCGCCCGGTGAATTCCAGCGCCACCGGGCCGGTCATGATCACATGGCCCGCCACTCGACCTGCAGCTCGCCGCCGTCCATCTCGATGGTCGCCGAGCGGCCGGTCAGGCCGCGGCGGGCGCAGGCGACCAGGGCCGCGCAGGCGCCCGTGCCGCAGGCCTTGGTCAGGCCGGCGCCGCGCTCCCAGACGCGCAGGCGGATGCGGTCGGGCGCCTTGACCCAGGCGAAGCCGACGTTGACCCCCTCGGGGAACAACGGGTGATGCTCGATCAGGCTGCCCGATCCCCTGACCAGGGCGTCGGTCGGCTCCGCGTCGACGAAGAACACCACATGGGGATTGCCCATGCTGACCGCGCCGGGCGTGTGCAGGTGCGGCGCGTCGATCGGGCCGACCTGCAGCTCGATGCCCTTGGTGTCC
>DAORNX010000008.1:6112-14036 GCA_035441225.1 Caulobacter sp. | reverse complement strand
AGCAGGCCGGCCTCGGTCTCGATGACCGCCTCGTCGCGACCGGTCGCCTCCATCAGCAGCCAGGCGACGCAGCGGGTGGCGTTGCCGCAGGCGTCGACCTCGCCGCCGTCGGCGTTCCAGATGCGCATGAAGGCGTCGGCGCGACGGGTCGGCTCGATGCCGATCAGTTGGTCGCAGCCGACGCCGCTTTCCCGGTCGGCGATGGCGCGCGCCTCGGCCGGCGTCGGCCGGAAGGGCTCGCCCCGCGCCTCGACCACGACGAAGTCGTTGCCCAGGCCGTTCATCTTGAGAAAGGGGCGGGTCATGTCGGCGCAGATATAGGACCTTTGTAAACGCGCGCCAAAGGACGCTTCGACGCGAAGCCCACGCGCGCCGGATTCTTACAGACCCGTAATCTCCCCGGGGGTTGCCTGACCCTCGCGTCAACCTATGCTCGCCGGCTGTCCAGATGCCGGGGTCTCCGATGAAATTTTCCGCCTTTCTCGCGGCCGCCGCCGTGCTGGTCGCCGCGCCGGTGATGGCCGCCACCGAGACGCCGTTCGAATGGCTCGAGCAGGTCGACGGCGACCGGTCGATGGACTGGGTGCGGGCGGAAAACGCGAAGACCCTGCCCGTGCTGACCGGCGACGCGCGGTTCGCCGGCCTGCAGGCCGAGACCCTCAAGATCCTGTCGGCCAGCGACCGCATCGCCACCCCGACCTTCGTCGGCGACCAGGTGTTCAACTTCTGGCAGGACGCGACCCATGTGCGCGGCGTCTGGCGGCGCACCTCGCTAGCCAGCTACCGCACGGCCGACCCGCAGTGGGAAACGGTGCTCGACCTGGACGCCCTGGCCACCGCCGAACACGCCAACTGGATCTGGAAGGGCGCCGACTGCCGCCCGGCGACGCATGACCGCTGCCTGGTCGAACTCAGCAACGGCGGCAAGGACGCGGTCGAGATCCGCGAGTTCGACCTGAAGACAAAGGCTTTCGTCGACGGCGGCTTCCGCCTGCCCGAGAGCAAGCAGACCGTCGCCTGGCTGGACGCCGACACCTTGATCCTGACCCGCGACTGGGGTCCCGGCACGACCACCGAGTCCGGCTACGGCTTCGTGGTGAAGACCCTCAAGCGCGGTCAGACGCTGGACCAGGCGGTCGAGGTGTTCCGCGGCGATGTGAAGGACGTCAGCGCCACCGCGCGGGTGCTGCGCGATGGCGACGGACGACGCGTCGTGCTGCTCGAGCAGGGGCTGGATTTCTTCCACACCCGGTACGCGATGCTGGACGCCGACGGCGTAACCCCGCTGGCGATCCCGCAGAGGTCGCGGATCTACGGGCTGGTTGGCGGCGACGTGATCTTCTCCATCGAAGAAGACTGGACCCGTCCTCGCTGGGTCGGCGACGACAAGCCGCCCACGTTCGCCGCGGGCTCCCTGATGTCGGCCACGCCGCACGCCCTCAAGCCGCAGCCGGCGGGCGTCCTGATGGGCAACGACTGCGACCCCTGCCTGCTGCTGGCCAGCGCCCCGCGGCGCTCGATCGACCAGGTGGCCGTCACCGACCATCGGGTTGTCGCCGTCGTCTATGAGAACGTCCGCGCGTCGGTGATGACCTTTGTCGATCGGGGGGAATGGGGCTGGAAATCCGCGACCCTGCCGGTCATCGACAACGGCTCGGCGGCGCTGGTCGCGACCGCGGACAAGGGCGATCAGCTATTCTATTCGGTCGAAGGCTTCACCACCCCGACCGAACTGAAACTGGCCGACGCAGCCACGGGACAGTCTGAAACCGTCAAGGCGCTGCCCGCCCGGTTCGACGCCTCCGGCCTGATGGTCGAGCAGCACGAGGCGACCTCGAAGGACGGGACGAAGATCCCCTACTTCATCGTCACGAGGAAGGGACATAGCCACGACGGCTCCAATCCGACCCTGCTGCACGCCTACGGCGGCTTCCAGCTCAGCAAGCTGCCCGTCTACGACCCGATCGTCGGCAAGCTGTGGCTGGAGCGCGGCGGCACGTATGTGGTGGCCAACATCCGCGGCGGCGGCGAGTTCGGCCCGGCCTGGCACGAGGCGGCGCTGAAGGCCAACCGCCAGCGGGCCTACGATGACTATTTCGCGGTCGCCGAGGACCTGATCGCCCGCAAGATCACCTCGCCCCGGCGCCTGGGCGCCTACGGCCGCTCCAACGGCGGCCTGCTGATGGGCGTGGCCATGACCGAGCGGCCCGACCTGTGGAACGCGGTGGTCGTCGAAAGCCCGCTGCTCGACATGCTGCGCTACCACCTGCTGCCGGCCGGCGCGTCGTGGATCGGCGAATACGGCGACCCGACCATCCCCGAAGAGGCGGCCTGGATCGCGAAATACTCGCCGTTCCAGAACCTCAGGCCCGGCGTGAAATACCCGCTGGCCTACATCACCACCTCGACCAAGGACGACCGGGTCCATCCGGGCCATGCGCGCAAGTTCGCGGCCATGCTGGCGCAGCTGGGCGCGCCCTACCTGTACTATGAGAACACCGACGGCGGTCATGCCAACGGGGCCGACCCGACCGCCAACGCCCGGCGCTGGGGCATGCACTACACCTATCTCACCCGACAGCTGATGGACTGACGATGCGTTCCTTCGTACTGGCCTTGACCATGACCGCCGCCGCCTTCACCGCCTCCGCCCAGCCGGCCCCGACACCGGCCGACCCGTTCACCTGGATGGAGGAGATCGAGGGGACCCGCGCCCTCGACTGGGCCCGGGCCGAGAACGCCCGCTCCCTGCCTGTGCTGCAGAACGACCCCCGCTACGAGGGCCTGCACCAGTCGGCGCTCGACATCGTCAACGCCAGGGACCGCATCCCCGGCGTCAGCTTCAGCGGCGACGGCACGCTGGGCAATTTCTGGCAGGACGCCGAACATGTGCGCGGCCTGTGGCGGCGCACCAGCGTCGACAGCTTCCGCACGGCCGACCCGGTCTGGGAGACGGTGCTCGACGTCGACGCCCTGGCCAGGGCCGAAGGCCAGAACTGGGTCTACAAGGGCGCGACCTGCCTGGCCCCCGACGACCGCTATTGCCTGGTCCAGCTGTCCGATGGCGGCAAGGACGCGGTCACGCTGCGCGAATTCGACACGGTGACCAAGGCCTTCGTCGAGGGCGGCTTTGTCTCGCCCGACGGCAAGCAGAACGCGTCCTGGCTCGACAAGGACACCGTGCTGATCGCCCGCGACTGGGGCCCCGGCACGATGACCAAGTCGAGCTATCCCTTCGTGCTGAAGCTGTGGAGGCGCGGTACGCCGCTGGAGCAGGCGACCGAGATCTATCGCGGCACGGCCGACGACGTGTCGGTCTCGCCCTTCGTGCTGCGCGACGCCGACGGCAAGGTGCAGGCGGTGATCGCCGCCCGCAGCCCGAGCTTCTTCGAGACCGAATACTGGCTGATCACCGACCAGGGTCCGATCAAGCTGCCGTTCCCGATGAAGACCGCACTGCAGGGGCTGGTCGGCGGCCAGCTGGTGTTCACCCTGCAGGAGGACTGGCCGAGCCGGAGCCTGAAGCAGGGCGATCTGGCGTCGATCGACCTTCAGTCCCTGATCGGCGAGCCGGACCGGGCGTCGGCGGTGCTCATCCTGCGCCCGACGCCCAGCCAGGCGGTCGAACAGATCAACATCACCCGCAACCGCCTGATCGTCGGCCTGACGGAGAACGTCACCGGCCAGGCCTGGGTCTACACACCCGGCGGCGACGGCGCCGGACCCACGACCTGGACCGGCCGCAAGCTGGACCTGCCGGCCAATATCACCATCGGCGTCGGCTCGGCCTCCGAGCGTGACGACCGGGTGTTCTTCAACGTCTCGGGCTACCTGACGCCCAGCACCCTGTGGCTGGCCGACGCGGCCAGCGGCAAGGTCGAGAAGATCAAGGAGCTGCCGCCCAGGTTCGACGCCTCGACCCATGTGGTGGAGCAGTTCTGGGCCACCTCGAAGGACGGGACCAAGGTGCCCTACTTTGTCGTGCGGCCGAAGGACCTGAAGTACGACGGAACCGCCCCGACCCTGCAGTACGCCTATGGCGGCTTCCAGGTGTCGATGACCCCGGGCTACTCGGCCACGGTCGGCAAGCTTTGGCTCGAGCGCGGCGGCGTCTACGTCGTGGCCAACATCCGCGGCGGCGGCGAGTTCGGCCCGGCCTGGCACGAGGCGGCGCTGAAGGCCAACCGCCAGCGGGCCTATGACGACTTCTTCGCCGTCTCCGAGGACCTGATCGCGCGCAAGATCACCTCGCCCCGGCGCCTTGGCATCATGGGCGGGTCCAACGGGGGCCTCCTGATGGGCGTGGCCCTGACCCAACGGCCCGAGCTGTACAACGCCGTGGTCATCCAGGTGCCACTGTTCGACATGCTGGCCTACACCCACATCGGCGCCGGCGCCTCCTGGGTCGGCGAATACGGCGACCCGGCCATCCCCGAGGAGCGGGCCTGGATCGCCGCCTACGACCCCTACAGCAACCTGAAAGCCGGCAAGCCCTACCCGCAGGTGTTCATCGAGACCTCGACCAAGGACGACCGCGTCCACCCCGCCCACGCCCGCAAGGCCGCCGCGCGGCTGGAGGCGCTGGGCTACAGCTTCCTCTACTACGAGAACATCGACGGCGGGCATTCGGCCGCGGCCAACCTGAACGAGACCGCCAAGCGCGTGGCCCTGGAGTTCACCTACCTGAGCCAGCGGCTGATGGATTAGCCGGGGACATGTACCCCCTCGGGTACGTGTCCCCTACCCTGGTCGCCGGATGGGGGACACGTACCGGCTATCGCCGGAACATGTCCCCTACGCCCGCTCGACCGCCGCCGCGGCCGCGTCGAGGGCGTCGCAGATCGACTCGATCTGGTCCTTGCTGAGCGCCCCGCCGGTGGTCTTCAGCTTCAGCGCCGTGCGCAGGTTCTCCCGCGCCCGCAGGATCTGCGGCGAGAAGGCGGTGCTGGCGGCGGCGGCCTCGGCCATGCGCTGGAAAATCGAGGCCGTCTGGCCCTCGTTGGCCCGCAGGTGCGCCTCGCCCTCGGCCGTGATGGTGTAGAGCTTGCGCCCGCCGGCCGCATCGGCGGCGGTGACGAAGCCCATCTCCTCGAGCCAGGTCAGGGTCGGATAGACCACGCCGGGGCTGGGCGAATAGGCGCCGCCGGCCTGTTCCTCGACTTCCTTGATCAGTTCGTAGCCGTGCCGCGGCTGGTCGGCGATCATCCGCAGGATGACCAGCTTGAGGTCGCCATGGTCGAAGAACCGGCCGAAGCGGCCGCCGCGACCCATGTGCCGCCCGTGATGTCCGCCGAAGCCGTGGCGGCCGAAGCGTTCGTGCTTGTGGTGGGAAAAGCCAAAGTGGCGATGCATAAATCGATCCTTTCTCGATATATCGGAATACAAGATATATCGGAATGTCGGGCCGTCAAGTCAGATATATCGAAAAGATATCGAAACATCGGGGACATGTACCGACGGTACGTGTCCCCTAAATCCGGGCCGCTCGATTGGGGGACACGTACCGAAGGCGGTACATGTCCCCGACGTCACACCCCCCGCAGCACTTCCGCCAGCATCCGCCCCTCGTTGGCGCGACTCGACCCTGCGCGCCAGGCGACGACGATCTCGCGACTGGGGTGCTCGGCCTGCAGCGGGCGGGTGGTGACGCCGACGTGTTCGGTCAGGCCGGCGTTGACCGCCATGGCCGGGAGGAAGGAAACCCCCAGGCCCGACCCGACCATCTGCACGAGCGTCGGCAGCGAGGTGGCCGCGAAGGTCTCCTCGTCGGTCGACTTCGGCGGCTCCAGCCCGCAGGCGGCCAGGGCGTGGTCGCGCAGGCAGTGACCGTCTTCCAGCAGGATCAGGTCCTTCGGCGCCAGGTCCTCGGGGTTGACGCGCTTCTGGTCGAGGATCGGGTGGCCGTTGGGCGCCGCCGCCAGCAGTTCGTCATCCTCGACGTGGGCCCAGGCCAGGCCGGTCATGTCGTAGGGCAGGGCGATCAGGGCCGCGTCGAGGGCGCCGGCCTTGAGCGAGGCGATCAGGCGATGGGTCAGGTCCTCGCGCAGGAACAGCCGCAGCTTGGGGAACTGCTTGCGCAGCACCGGCAGGGCGCGCGGCAGCAGGAAGGGCGCGACGGTCGGGATGACCCCCAGCCGGAACCGCCCGGTCAGCGGCTGGCCGGCCCCCTGGGCCGCCTGCACCAGGTCGTCGGTCTGTTCGAGGATCACCCGCGCGCGGCGCACGGCCTCCTCGCCGGCCGCCGTGAGGATCACGCCCGAGCGCGCGCGATCGACCACCGGCGCGCCGAGGATCTTCTCCAGCTCGGCGATGCCGGCCGACAGCGTCGGCTGGGTGACATGGGCCGCCTCGGCCGCCCGGCTGAACGAGCCGTGGTCGGAGAGGAGCTTGAGATACTGCAGCTGGCGGATCGTGGGGAGCATGGCGGCATCATAGGCTCGATCAATCGATCCGGAAAGAACTATCAATTGGCGCTATGGCCGCCCCGCGCCTATCTCGTCCTCACAGCCGGACGACACCCCGCCTCCCCGCGGCGTCCGGCGCCTCAGTCACTCAAGGAGACACCCACCATGCTCGGCGTTGGTCAAAAGCTTCCGGAATTCAGGATCGTCGGCGTGAAGCCCGGCTTCATGCGGCACGAGGAGAACGGCGAGAGCGCGTTCGAGACCCTCACGAACGCCAGTTTCGACGGCAAGTGGAAGGTCATCTTCTTCTATCCGAAGGACTTCACCTTCGTCTGCCCGACCGAGATCGCCGAGTTCGCCCGGCTGAACAAGGAATTCGCCGACCGCGACACGGTCGTGCTGGGCGGCTCGACCGACAACGAGCACAGCAAGCTCGGCTGGCGCCGCGAGCACCCCGATCTGCACAAGCTGCCGATCTGGAGCTTCGCCGACAACAGCGGCAAGTTCGCCCGCGCCCTGGGCGTGCTGGATGAAGACGAGGGCGTCGCCCAGCGCGCGACCTTCGTGGTCGACCCGCACGGCGTTGTGCAGCACGTCTACGTCACCAACCTGAACGTGGGCCGCGCCCCGGCCGACACCCTGCGGGTGCTCGACGCGCTGCAGACCGATGAACTGTGCCCCTGCAACCGCGCTGTCGGCGGCGACACCCTCGACCTGGCCGCCTAGGTCAGGCCTGGGTGCGTCCTTCGACACGGCCCTCCGGGCCTGCTCAGGATGACGTGCATCTGTGAACGTCATGGTGAGCAGCACCCGCAGGGTGCGTGTCGAACCACGCACGATCCCAACACCCACACGCGGCCCCCTGCCCCCCAGGGCCGCGTCGTCGGGAGCCCCGCGCGCCTGGTCCCTCCGGCCGACGCGGGGCTCCCGGCCCCTCTTGCGAAATTCGGAGACCGCCATGTCCCTCGACGCTCTGCGTGAGGCGCTGCCCGCCTACGCCAAGGATATCAGCCTGAACCTGTCGTCCCTCGCCGGCGAGACCCTGCTGACCGACCAGCAGAAGTGGGGCGCGTTCGTCGCCTCGGCCCATGCCGTCGGCGTGCCCGTCGTGGTGCGCAGCCTGGAGGCCGCCGCCCGCGAGGCGGGCCTGTCCGACGAGGCCCTCTCGGCCGCCAAGGGCGCCGCCGCGATCATGGGCATGAACAACGTCTATTACCGCGCGCTGCACCTGGTGAAGAACAAGGAGTACGCGACCCTGCCGGCCCGGCTGCGCATGAACCTGCTGGCCAATCCCGGCGTCGACAAGGTCGACTTCGAGCTGTGGTCGACGGCCGTCTCGGCGGTCAATGGCTGCGGCATGTGCCTCGACGCCCACGAGGCCGAGCTGAAGAAGCACGGCGTGCCCAACACCACGATCCAGGCCGCGCTGCGCATCGCCGCGGTGGTCAACGCGGCCAGCCGCGTGGTGGCGGGCGAAGCCGCGGCGGCGGCGTAGTCGAAGGGGACATGTACCGCCTTCG
>DAORNX010000008.1:0-6093 GCA_035441225.1 Caulobacter sp. | reverse complement strand
TTTCGGGGACACGTACCTGCGGTACATGTCCCCCTCCGCCGGATCAGGGCTTGCCCGTCTCCACATAAGCCTTCAGCCGTCCCAGCTGCTCGCCGACCACGCCGTCGATGCCCGCGGCGTAGCCGACGATCTCGGGTCTCGCCCCGCCGACGTTGAAGGTCTCGACGACCTCCGTGCCGCCGTCGGCCGTGGCCTTGAGCGTGAAGGTCAGGGCGGCGCTGACGCCCTCGCCCTGCAGCGGCCCGAGGGGCGCGTCGAGGCGCAGGGTCTGGCCCGGCATGATCATGACCACCACCCCGTGCTGCACGCCCGCGCCGGCGCCGAGCTTGGGCAGGGCCTCGCAGAAACAGCCGCCGGGGGTCAACGGCATGGTCATGTTGGCGCTGTCGCCGCTGTAGCTGTGTTCGCCGTTCCACCACTTGCCGATCTGGCCCAGCGCCGCCCAGACCCTGTCCGGCGAGGCGGCGATGACGGCCCTGTTCTCAAGCCGAAATCCGGCGGCCCAGGTCTGCTTGACCTCGGCGTGCGCGGGCGTGGCCAGGCCCAGCAGGGCGGCGGCGGCGACGGTCTTCAGGATCTTCATGATTGATCTCCCTTGGGCGGGAGATGACGGCCGCTTGATCAATCAATCAAGTGTCAAATCGTTCACGCCGCCTCGAACGCCAGCGGCTCGCCCCAGAAGGTCGCCACCAGGCCGTTCTGCGGACCGGGCGTTCCGGTGGTCAGGAAGCGGCGCAGGCCGGTCCCGCCGGCGACGTATTCCGGATGCCGCTCCATGTAGCGCCCCAGGGCCTCGGCCGTGGCGTCGGGCTGGTGGATCAGCGGCGTGCCCGGCGGCAGGGCGTCGCGGAACAGGTCGGCGACGATCTCGTAGTGGGTGCAGCCGAGGATCGCCCGGTCGGGATGACGGCCGATGCGCCGGCGCAGGGCGTCGACATGGCCGGCGATCTCGCTCGCCAGGGCCGCGCGGTCGGCGTTGTCCTCGATCATCCGGGCGAGGTTCGGGCAAGGTTCGGAGAACACCGCCAGATCCTGCTTGCGCTTGTCGATCTCGATCTCGAACACCCGGCTGCCGGCCGTGCCGGGCGTGGAGAAGACGCCGAGGACGTCGACCTTGGTCACCTGCTCGCCGCGGCGGTCGGCCTCGTGCTCCCAGGGCAGGCCGGTGGCCGCCTCGATGGTCGGCACGATGATCCCCAGCACGTTCAGCGCCCGGCCCGTCTCGCGACGATAGCCCGGCAGCCAGGTCTGCTGCAGACGGCGCAGGGCGATGGCCGAGGCGGTGTTGCAGGCCAGCACGACAAGGCTCGCGCCGTCGTCGAACAGCCGGATGCAGCCGGCGCGGGTCAGGTCGACGATCTCCTCGCCGGGCCGCCCGCCGTAGGGGGCGTTGGCCTGGTCGGCGAGGTAGACGAAGTCGGCCTGCGGGAACCGCTCGACGAGCGCGCGATGGACGGTGAGGCCGCCGACACCGGAATCGAAAACGCCAATGGACATGGATTCGCCTTTAGCGCCCTGCCCGCGACCCGTCCATGCGGCGCATTACAGGCCGTTCATGTGACGTTCGGGCGAAAAGGGGGATAGGGTCCCCGCAAACCGGATTCTCGGGAGATTTTTCGTGCATCGTCGTACCTTTCTCGCCACCACCGCGGCCGCCGCGGCCATGACCACCGTTTCAGGCCGCGCGCTGGCCGCCGCCTCGGGCAACCCGCTGCTGCCGCCGTTCGCCGGCCCGCACGGCGGCCTGCCGCCGTTCGACCGGATCAAGACGGCCGACTTCGCCCCGGCCCTGGACGAGGCCATCGCCATCAATCGCAAGGAGATCGCGGCGATCGTCGCCAACCCCGCGGCGCCCACCTTCGAGAACACCCTGGCGGCGATGGAGAACAGCGGCCGGGAACTGACCCGCACCGCGGTGATCATGGGCGTCTACACCTCGACCATGAGCGACAAGCCGATGCAGGCGGTCGAACAGGCCCTTTCTCCGAAACTGGCCGGCTACGGCGACGAAATCGTCCAGAACGAGGGCCTCTTCAAGCGGGTCAAGGCCGTCTACGACGCGCGCGAATCCTCGGGCCTGACCAGCGAGCAGCAACGGCTGGCCTGGCGCTACTATCAGAACTTCGCGCGCCAGGGCGCGGCGCTCGACGGCGACAAGAAGAAGCGGCTGGGCGAGATCAACCAGCGGCTGGCGACGCTCTACACCACCTTCAGCCAGAACGAGCTGGCCGACGAGGAAAGCTACACCCTCGAGCTCGGCCCGGACGACCTGGCCGGCCTGCCCGAGTCGATCAAGGCCAACGCCGCCGGCGCGGCCGAGGAAAAGGGCCTCAAGGGCAAGTGGCTGATCACCAACACCCGCTCCTCGATGGAGCCGTTCATCACCTATTCCAGCAATCGCGCCCTGCGCGAGAAGGGCTGGCGGATGTGGATCATGCGCGGCGACAACGGCGACGCGCACGACAACAACGCCATCATCACCGAGATCCTCAAGCTGCGCGCCGAGCGCGCCGGCCTGCTCGGCTACGCGACCCACGCCCACTGGATCACGGCCGACCAGATGGCCGGCACCCCGGACAAGGCGATGGACCTGATGCTGCGCGTCTGGAAGCCGGCCGTGGCCCGCGTGCATGAGGAAGTGGCGATGATGCAGAAGATCGCCGACGCCGAGGGCGCCGGGATCACCATCGAGCCGTGGGACTACCGCTACTACCTTGAGAAAGTGCGCCTGGCCGAATACGACCTCGACCAGAACGAGGTGAAACCGTACCTGCAGCTGGAGAAGATGCGCGAGGCCATGCACTGGGCCGCCGGCCAGCTGTACGGCTTCACCTTCACCCAGATCAGCGACGTGCCGGTGGTCCATCCCGACGTCCGCGTCTGGGAGGTCACCCGCGACGGCCAGCGCGTCGGCCTGTGGTACTTCGACCCCTACGCCCGGGCCGGCAAACAGTCGGGCGCCTGGATGAACGAGTACCGCACCCAGGAGAACTTCGTCGGCCCCGTGACGGCGATCGTCTCCAACAACTGCAACTTCATCAAGGGCAAGCCCGGCGAGCCGGTGCTGATCAGCTGGGACGACGCCTCGACGCTGTTCCACGAGTTCGGCCACGCCCTGCACGGTCTGAACTCGGCGGTTCACTATCCGACCCTGGCCGGCACCAACGTGGCGCGCGACTTCGTCGAGTTCCCGAGCCAGCTCAACGAGCACTGGCTGCCGACCAAGGAGGTGCTGAACCAGTTCGCGCTGCACTATCAGACCGGCAAGCCGATCCCGGCCGAACTGGTGGCCAAGATCGAGCGGGCCGACAAGTTCGGCCAGGGCTTCGCCACGGTGGAATATCTGGCCAGCGCCCTGGTCGACATGAAGGCCCACCTGGCCGGCGCCACGCCGATCGAGCCGCGCGCGTTCGAGAAGGCGACCCTGGCGGAGATCGGCATGCCGAAGGAAATGGTCATGCGTCACCGCATGCCGCAGTTCGGGCACATCTTCGCCGGCGACGGCTACTCGGCCGGCTACTACGACTACATCTGGGCCGACACCCTGACCGCCGACGCGGCCGAGGCGTTCGCCGAGGCGCCGGGCGGCTTCTACGACAAGGCCGTCGCCAAGCGGCTGCACGACAGCATCATGAGCGTTGGCAACACGATCGACGCGGGCGAGGCCTTCCGCCGCTTCCGTGGCCGGGATGTCGACACCGGCGCCCTGATGCGCGACCGGGGCTTCCCGGTCGCCTGATCGCGTCCTTCGACACGGCCTTGCGGGCCTGCTCAGGATGAGGTTGCCTTGCGCACGTCATGGTGAGCAGCACCCGCAGGGTGCGTGTCGAACCACGCACTCAGCCCGACGCGGCCGTCCTGCGCTTCATGCCTAAGATGACGGCGATCACCGCGCCGGCGACGGTGTAGCCGACCACCTGGATCAGGATGGCCGCGTAGGTGAAGTCCGTCGGAAAGCCGTACCAGATCCGGTTCGACCCGTTGGTGGCGAAGGCCACGACGAGGCCGACGGCCGCGGCGGCGAGCGTGCGACCGCCAAGGCCCGACGCCGTGCTCGTCGCGATCAGCCAGGCGAGAATCAGGGCCTGGAAGATCTCCAGCGTCAGCTCCTTGCCGATGTAGGGCCCCATGGCGGTGTCACGGCCGGGCGGGTGATAGACCAGCAGGCCCGAGGCTTCCTTGGCGGTGCGCGCTTCCATCGTCTCGCGCGAGGCGGCGTTCTCGGACTTGGCGCCGTTGCCGGAGCCCGGGAAGATATACAGCCCGTCCCGGTCGCCCAGCGCGCCCTGCAGGGTCGCGATGACCGGCGCGTCGTCGGGTATTTCCTGAATCCCCATCTGGCCCAGCGGCAGCACGGTGTGGGCCAGCGATGTCCAGATGAACATGGCGACGCCGCCCAGCAGGCCGGCCAGCAGAATACGTCCCATGATCTGATCTCCCCCAGAGATGGATAACGGCGCCTGGCGGACGCTAGGCCCGTAACGGGCCGGCGTCGAGATCACCGCCCTTCAACCGCGCGTGGTGAGGGCCTATCTGTTCTGGATGATCGAGATCACCGGCATCGACCACCTGGTCCTGCGCGCGAAGGACCCGGACGCGCTGATCGCCTTCTACACAGGGGTGCTCGGCCTGACTGTCGAGAAGGTCCAGGCCGGCATCGGCCTGACCCAGCTGCGCGCGGGAACCAGCCTGATCGACATTGTCGCCGTCGACGGCAAGCTCGGCCGGATGGGCGGCGCGGCGCCGGGCGCGGAAGGCCGCAACCTCGACCATGTCTGCCTGACCGTGCGCGGCTTCGACCTGGAGACGGTCAAGGCGCACCTGATCGCCCACGGCGTGACGCCCGGCGAGGAGGGCCTGCGCTACGGCGCCGGCGGGGAGGGCCTGTCGATCTACCTGACCGATCCCGAAGGCAACGGCCTGGAACTGCGGGGCTAGTTTCCTTCTCCCCTTGCGGGAGAAGGTGGCCTGCGAAGCGGGTCGGATGAGGGGTCGTGGGCAGGCGCCGCCTCACCTCCGCACCAACCTTGAATTCAGCCAAACCCCTCATCCGTAGGCTACGCCGACACCTTCTCCCGCAAGGGGAGCGGGATTCCGTAGCTTGATTTCCCGGCCTTTTCCGCCCATAAGGCCCGCCTTCCGGCGCAGATGCAGTTCAGCGCCCTCCACCGTCACGCCCCCCGGCAGACTTCAGGTCGGGACGAGGACGGCGAGGCCCCCCGTCGACGTGATCGTCCACGGGGGCGAATTGCGTTTGGGCCTTCGACTTGGGTTTGACGGTTCAGGACGGCATGTTCGACGCCCTTACAGAACGACTTGGCAGTGTCTTCGACCGGCTCTCCGGTCGCGGCGTGCTCGGCGAAAAGGACATCGACGAGGCGCTGCGCGAGGTGCGCGTCGCCCTGCTCGAGGCCGACGTCGCCCTGCCGGTGGTCAAGACCTTCATCAGCAAGGCCCGCGAGGACGCGCTGGGCGAGGCGGTCATCCGCTCGATCCGCCCGGCCGACCAGGTGGTCAAGATCGTCTATGACGGTCTGGTCGAGATGCTCGGCGGCGAGACGCCGACCGGACTGCAGCTGGCGCTGAACCCGCCGTCGATCATCCTGATGGCCGGCCTGCAGGGCTCCGGCAAGACGACCATGTCCGCCAAGCTGGGCCTTCGGCTCAGCAAGGTCGAGCGCAAGAAGGTCCTGATGGCCTCGCTCGACACCCGCCGCCCCGCCGCCATGGAGCAGCTGGCCATCCTGGGGACCCAGATCGGGGTCGACACCCTGCCGATCGTCGCCGGCCAGTCGGCCGTCGATATCGCCAGGCGCGCGCTGCAGGTGGCCAGGCTCAGCGGCTACGACGTGGTTATCCTCGACACCGCCGGCCGGACGACGCTGGACGAACAGATGATGAGCGAGGCGGCGCAGATCGCGCAGATCGCCACGCCGACCGAGACCCTGCTGGTCGCCGACAGCCTGACCGGCCAGGACGCGGTGCGCACCGCCAGGGCCTTCCACGAACGCCTGCCGCTGACCGGCCTGATCCTGACCCGCGCCGACGGCGACGGGCGCGGCGGCGCGGCCCTGTCGATGCGGGCTGTCACCG